>CAYFIG010000148.1:1050-5578 GCA_964342905.1 uncultured bacterium | reverse complement strand
GGCGGCACCAGGTAGGTCACGAAGATGGAGGTGCCAAGGCCACCTGCCATGCGGAAGCGGAGGCGGGCCAGGGCGTAGCCGGCCAGGAGGCCGCAGAAGAGCGAGATCAGCGTGGAGACGACGGCGATCAGCATCGTGTTCCAGAGCCACGAGCCGAAGAGCGTCTCCCTGAAGAGGTAGACGATGTGCTCGACCGTCGGATTCCCGGTCCAGAACGGCGTGTAGTTGGGGCGATTCCACGGGATGTACAGCTCGCCGTCAGGACGGAACGTGGTGACGAACATCCAGTAGAACGGGAAGAGCAGACCGAAGACGAAGGCGAGGAGTGGGAGGTAGAAGTATGCCCATTTCTTCCAGCGAGCCCCTTCAATCATGGCCCTCAGTGCACCTCGACCCGGCGGATATACCAGAGCTGGAGGATCACGACAAGCAACAGGACGGGGAACATGGCCAGCGAGATCGCCGCGCCCTCGCCGAGGAGCCCGGTTCCGACGCCGATCTGGTAGGCGTAGGTGGCGAAGAGGTGGGTGGCGTTGGCCGGCCCGCCGCCTGTCAGCACGTAGACCAGCTGAAAGTCGGCGAAGGTCTGGATCACAGAAAAAAGGACGACCACCATCGTCACGGGAAGGAGCAGCGGCCAGGTCACCCGCCAGAAGCGCTGCCAGGCGCTGGCTCCGTCCATGGCCGCCGCCTCGTGGAGCTCGGGGTTGACGGTCTGGAGCCCCGCCAGGAGGCTAATGGCGTAGAACGGTACCCCACGCCAGACGTTGACGACCATCACCGATGTGAGGGCGAGATAGGGGTCCCCGAGCCAGTTGATGCGCATGGTGATCAGGCCGAGCTTCCAGAGCGCCCAGTTGATGACGCTGAACGTCGGGTCGAACATCCACTTCCAGGCGAAGGTGGACAGCACGGTGGGGATGATGAACGGCAGGAGGACGAATGCACACACGAGGCGCTTGGCCCGGAAGTGACGGTTCAGCAGAAGGGCGAGCCACATTCCCAGCGCCAGCTTGAAGACCGTCGTGATCGCGGTGTAAATGAACGTGTTGTAGGCCGCCTCCCGGAAGATCGTGTCGTTCCAGGCCTTCGCGAAGTTTTTGAGCCCGACGAAGTCGCCAGGCACTGCGACGGTGGTGCTCGATATGGAGAGCCACGCGCCGCGGAAGAACGGATAGGCGATAAAGAGGCTGAGGAGAATGACCGTGGGGGTGAGGAGCAGATAGGCGAGGGCCCTCTCGTCCTCGAGGATCCGGTTGAGGATGCCTTCCCGCGAGGCGCGGGGCCGGGGAAACACCGCCTCAATTCCGGCGGCGCCCCCCGCCCCTCCCGCAATGGCCCCGGGACCGTTCTCCTCAGGGGATGATGTCACACCTTACCCGTAAATCTTCAGGAGCTCGCCGTGAGCCCACTTCACGGCTTCCTCGGGCGGCATGCCCTGGATGGCCTTGGCGTACATGTCGGTCGTGATGTACTTGGTCTGGACCTCGGCGGCCTTGGCGTTGGGCGACCCGGCGTAGCCCGGCGCGCGGCCGAGGAGCGCGGCCTTCTGGTAGGGGAGCATGACCTGGTCTTCCTTCCACATCGCATGCTTCTCCCAATCCCGCGTGGACCCCACGGTGAAGCCCTTCTGGGTCAGGAACCACTTCTCGTAGTTCTCCTTGGTCCCAAGCCAGAGCAGGAGATCCTTGGCCGCTTTCTGGTTCTTCGAGTACTTCATCACCATGTGGGCGAACGGGACGTGGTAGGCGAACTGGCCGGCCGGCCCCTTCGGGAGCGGGGCGTGGAGGATGTCGGTCTTCATCTGCGCGCCCTTCTCGGTCTTGTACTGGTCGGGCTTGCGGAGCGACTCGATATAGATCGAGGCCCCGTTCAGCGTGGCGCAGATAGTGCCCGACAGGAACGCCCGGTTGTTGTTGGTGTCGTCCCAGGCGAGCCCGCCCTCGTCGTGGGCGTCCTTCCAGAAGCCGACCATGAACTTGACCGACTCGAGCGTCTCCTTGGAGTTCAGGACCACCTTCTTGCCGTCCTTCTCGACCTCCTTGCCGCCCCAGGACCAGAGGTAGGGGTAGGAGAAGGCCGGCGCGTCGCCGAAGGTGTGCCCCATGGTCTGGCCGATCGGGCGCCCCTTGGCCTTCAGCTTCTTCCCCGCGTCCCGGTACTGCTCCCAGGTCTCAGGGAACTTGGTGACGCCGATCTCGTCGAACCAGGACTTCCGGTAGGCAATCTGGAGGCCGACGATGCACCAGGGCACCGCGATGAACTTGCCCCCCGAGACCGCCACGTCCCGGGACTGCGAGTAGAAGCTGCCCTGGGCTTTGGCGATCTTCTCCGCCACGTCCGAGACGTCTGCGGGCCCGGCCTCACCCTCGTACAGATGCTGCCAGTTGTGCTGGGTCATGATGATGTCCGGGCCGGCCTTGGACTGGATGGCGGCGGTGATGCGCGGCTGCAGGTCGTTGGCGTTGATGGTCTCGAGGGTGATCTTCGCCCCCAGAGCCTTTTCCGCCTCGGGGATGATCTTGGTCTTGAGCTCGGTGTCCGAAGCGGGGACGAAGTCGTTCCAGCGAAGCATGTGGAGCGTCGTCCCCTGGGCGAAGGCCGGGGCCCGCCGAGCCTCCAGGATTCCCTCGAGCCCGCCTGCGGCGGCTGCTAGGCCGACTGCGCCGCCGACCTTCAGGAAGGTCCGACGGTCAACGCTTGGGACCGGGGTGTCGTCACGATGGGGTGCGTCCATGTCTATCCCTCCTCCTGATGTGAGTAAGAGATGAGTGGTTGAGGGTCTCCGCGGCAGGGGCCGATGTCGGCCTCGGAAATCGAAGCAGGGCCTCCTTGTTGGGGAGAGTCCCCAACGGCGAGAGGTAGCGCCTCGTGAAGGGCGTCACAGGACTTGCGAGTGATGAGATGTCTGTCAGCTTGACGGCTGGGACCTCTATAGCACTGAACCTCTGTCGGGTCAACGGAAAACCGGCACACTGGACAGGGCGAGGGGGCGAAGGCGGAGGTCAGGGAGGCGGCGCGCGTGGGTGGCCACCATGGCGCGCCAGCTTCCTCGGCCCGCGGCGGGGGCTCCGGCGCCTCACTTCCCGTAGAGCCACTGCGGGAACCACAGCGCGATCGGCGGGTAGAACAGGACGACCGCCAGCCCGATCAGCTGCAGCACCATGAACTCTGCCATCCCCCGGTAGATGTCGGTGAGCTTCCAGTCCGGCGCCACCGCCTTCAGGTAATAGGCCGCCACCGCGACGGGCGGCGACAGGAACACGGTCTGGAGGTTCACGGCGATCAGGGTCGCGAACCACAGCGGGTCGAACTTCAGGGCCATGATGGCGGGCTGGAGGAGCGGCACGAAGACAAAGACGATCATCGGCCACTCGAACGGCCAGCCAAGCAGGAAGATCAGGAACATGACGACCAGCATCGTGCCCATGGGCGGCAGGGGCAGCCCGACGAGGGTCTCGGTCACAAGCGTGGCCGACCCGAGGCGCGTGAAGATCGCGCCGAAGATGTTGGAGGCGACGGCCAGGAACAGCACCATGCTCGACTGCTGGGCGGTCAGGATCATCGCCTTCTTGACCCGCGCCCAGGAGAGCGTCCGGTAGGCGGCGGCCATGACGATCGTGCCCACGACACCCACCGCGGCCGCCTCGGTGGGCGTGGCCATGCCGGCCAGGATCGGCCCCAGCGTCACCACGGTCAGGACGACGTGGGGAAGCATCCCGAGCGTCAGCTCGACCGCGAGCGTGCGGAGCGAGCCCGCACGCTGGTCGGGCGGCAGCGGCGGCCCCAGCCGGGGATTGATCAGACAGCGGATGAGCGTCCAGACGATGAAGATCGCCGCCAGCAGGAAGCCCGGGCCGAACGCGGCCGCGTAGAGGTCGACCACCGAGACGCCCATCACGGGGCCCATCACCACGAGCATCACGCTCGGCGGGATCAGGATGCCGAGGCTGCCACCGGCGGTGATGGCGCCGGCCGAGAGCCGCGTGTCGTATCCCGCCCTGACCATGGTCGGTACCGCCATGATGCCGACGACCGCGACGGTCGCGCCGACGGTGCCGGAGGCGATCCCGAAGATGGTGGCGGTGAGGAGCACCGCGACATAGAGCGAGCCGGGCACCGGCCCCAGCATCAGCTGGAAGGCGTGGAACAGCCGCGCCATGAGCCCGCCCTCCTCCAGGAGGTACCCCATGAAGATGAAGAGGGGCACCGCGGCCAGGACCTCCTCCTTCATGAAGCCGATGGTCTGGATCACGGTCAGGTAGAAGACCATGTCGCCGAGCGCGAAGTAGCCGAACGTGAGGGAGAGGAACATCAGGGTGAAGGCGATGGGGAACCCGATGAAGATGGCGAGGAGGAACACGCCGAGCAGGACGAAGCCGAGCAGCTCGTGGCTCACGGGGGGCGCCCTCGGATGACGCGCACGCACCTGACCAGCTCCGAGACGCCCTGGAGCACGAGGAGGAGCGCGGTCAGCGGGATGACCGCCTTGAGCGGGTAGAGGATCGGGCGCCACGGGCTCGCGTCA
>CAYFIG010000148.1:0-1040 GCA_964342905.1 uncultured bacterium | reverse complement strand
TCCACCGTCCCCGCGTACAGGAGGAACAGCATGCCGGGGAAGAAGAAGAGCACGTAGGAAACCGCGTCGATGGTCGCCCGGGTCTTCGCCGACCACCGCTCGTAGAACACGTCGGTCCGGATGTGCCCGCCCTTGAGCAGGGTGTAGGCCGCCGCTAGCATGAACTGGGCACCGTAGAGCATGTAGGTGAGGTCGTAGGCCCAGATGGTCGGTGCGTTGAAGGCGTAGCGGGCGGTCACCTCGTAGGACACGGCGAGGGTCAGCGGCACGATCAGCCAGCCGGCGAGCCAGCCGGCGGCGGTGCTCACGGCGTCGATGGCCTTGACCACCCGGTCCACCGCGCCGGGCGCCGGGGGCGGCGTCGACGGGCCAGGGGGCGAGCTCACGCGGTCATCTCCATCGGCACAGGCCTTCTCCGAGGCGATCGGGGTCTCGGTCGGGGCGCGCGGCCCCGACGATCACGCGCACGCGGTCGGACAGGCTCGGAGCGTCGGGCGGTCTGGGCGTAGGAACTATTAAGTGAATCGGTTCGCGCGGTCAACGCGAAAACTTTCTCAGGTGAGCCTCGACCGCGAGGAGGTCCTCTTCGGTGTCCACGTGGATGGTCGCTTCGGAGGTCTCGGCCACGTAGATCGGGATCCCGTTCTCGAGGAGGCGGAGCTGCTCGAGCCGCTCGGCGGTTTCGAGCGCTGACGGCGGAAATCGGTGGAATGCCTCCAGCGCCTCGCGTCGAAAAGCGTAGAGCCCCACGTGCTGCCAGTAGCGCACCGCGCCGGTCCGGTCCCGGTCGTACGGGATCGGGTTGCGGGAGAAGTAGAGGGCGTTCCCGCGGAGATCGGTCACGACCTTGCAGACGTTGGGGCTGGCGGCCTCCTCACGCGCGGTGCGGGTCTTTAGGGTGGTGACCTGCGTCTCGGGCCGGTGTTGAAACGGCTCGACCAAAGCGCGGATGTGCCCCGGAGTAATCAGCGGCTCGTCCGCCTGGATGTTGATGTAGACGTCAGCACGGCGGCCCCGCGAGACTTCCCAGACACGATCGG
>CAYFIG010000147.1:0-5585 GCA_964342905.1 uncultured bacterium | reverse complement strand
GCTGTAGCCGCCGAGAAGGCGCCAGACCGGCTGGCCCAGGTGCTTTCCCTTGATATCCCACAGCGCGATGTCCACAGCGCTCACCGCGGAGGACCAGGCGCCGGTTTGGGCCCGGGGATTGAGCCGATAAAACAGGTCGTACCAGTGGCGCTCCGTCGTCAGCGGGTCTTTGCCGACGAGCAGTGGGGCGATCTCGCGGTTGACGAGATCCCGAACCGCGAACCGTTGGATCGGCCCCGTCAGGCCGTAGCCGGTGATGCCGGCGTCGGTCTCCACTCGGACGAAGACGATCTCCCGCGTGACAGGCTCGCGGAGGAGCGGCACCGTCGCCGGGATCCGGTGGGTCGTGGCCTCAAGGTGCGTGATCTTCATGGCTCCCTCACATTCCGGCGGCTCGGGTTGCCCTCGATCTGGAAATGGCCGATCACTCCCAGGTTGGCCTTGATCTTCTTGGCCAGGTCCCCCTCCATGATCTGGCAGTGGTAGAGATCCATCTGGATGAAAAGATTATCGCTTCCCACCTTCTCGATGATCTGCCGGGCCTGGGCCTGGGTGTTGAGGAAGTAGCCGGGAATGTCGCGGGTGTTGATCGGCTCGATGAGGAGCCGGATGCCGTGGGCCTTAAGCTTTTCCGCGGCGAACTCGGGCATCGCACCCTCCTCACGCGGGCCCCATACGTCGCTCGAGATAGCGCGCGGCGAGGGACATGGCGTAGGTGCAGACGAAGTAGACGACCGCGATGAAGGCGTAGACCTCAAAGGCCCGGAACTCCCGCTCGGCGATGATCCGCGCGACCCGCGTGAGCTCGCGGACGCCGATGATGTAGGCCAGCGAGGTGTCCATGTAGAGGATGATGAAGCGGGTGACCAGGGCCGGGATCATGTTCCGGATCGCCTGGGGCAGGATCACGTGGCGCATGGTCTGGACTCGGGTGAGGCCCGTGGAGATCGCCGCTTGCACCTGGCCCACCGGGACTGACTGGATCCCCGCCCGGACAATTTCGGCCAGGTACGCCCCCTCAAAGACGATGAACGCGACGAGGGCGCTGGTGAAGTTGTCCAGGGGGCGCCCGGCGAGGATAGGGGTGAGGAAGTAGAACCAGAAGATGACCATGATCAGCGGGACACCGCGGATCACCTCGATATAGACCACGGCCGGGTAGTGGAGGAACCAGCTCCGGGAGAGCCGGAGGGCACCCGCGACGACGCCCAGAAAGAACGAGGCCGCCATGGCCAGGACGGCCAGCTTCAGGGTGTTGTTGAAGCCGGAGAGGAGGACCGGCCAGTTCCGGGCGATGATGCTCCAGTCGAGGTCCATTATTCGTGCGCCGCGCCCCGTGCGATGAGGCCGGGAATGGCGTAGCGGCGCTCCACCCGGTTCATAGACGCAGCGATCGTGAGGGAGATCGCGAGGTAGATCAGGGTCCCCGCCGTCACTGCCTCCAGTCCCCTAAAGGTGTAGGAATTTACCTGCTGGGTTTGGAAGGTGATCTCGGCAAACCCAATGGTTGTCGCCAGGGAGGAGTTCTTGAAGATCGTGAGGAACTCGGTGGTCATGGGCGGGATGACGATCCGAAGCCCGATCGGAATCAGGACGTAGCGATAGACCTGGCCCAGGCTAAGCCCCGAGGAGAGCGCGGCTTCGGTCTGCTGACGGGGAATGGACTGGATCCCAGCGCGGATGGTCTCCCCCACCCGAGCGGCGGTGTACACTCCCAGCCCGACTAAGCCGGCCAGAAACTCGTAGTTGATCGTGAGAATCGGAGTGTCGAGGTTCAGGCGGTTCAGCGCATCCCGGACAGGGCCCGCAGGGAGGATCTGGGGAACCGCGAAGTACCAGAAGAAGAGCTGAACCAGCAGCGGCGTATTTCTAAAAAACTCCACGTAGGCGGTCGCGACAGCGCGCGGGACGCGCCACGGCGACGTCCGCAGGATGCCGAGGAGAATCCCGAGGGCCAGGGCGATGACCCAGGCGATCAAGGAAATAACAATGGTGTTCTTGATGCCCTGGAGGAGCCAGTACCCGTAGGGGTGCTCCCAGAGGACGCTCCACCTGAACTCGTATTGAAGGCCAAGAATCCCCGCGAGAACCATGATTACCTCAATCGGACAACACTCTTCGGGGCGTGGGGCCTGGCGGGTGACGCGGCGCCCCTCCCCACGCCTTCGGCGTCGGGGGCCCTGCCCCACGGTGCGGAGCGCACCGCGACATGAGCGTCACCCTTCGGACCCGCAAAGGTGCGATTGCGGAGCTCAGCGCACGCGGGAGCGAGCGCCGTGGGTACCCACGCCTCCGGCGCGGGTACCCGGCCGCGACAGGACCCGCAAAGGCCCGACGTGAGGGGCGCGCTATTCGGGCATCGACTGCATGATCATGTAGTTTCGCACCTGGGCACTCATCGGGTACGGCACCACGCCTTTCTCGCCGAACCATTTCTCATAGTTCTCGAAATACCTCCCGTCATCGGTCATCTCCATGATCGTGTGGTTCACGAAGTCGCGCCACTTCGAATCGTTCTCGGACACGATGCAGGAGTAGGGATCCTTCGAGAAGAAATCCCCCACCACCTCGTAGTCCTTGGGGTTCTTGGCCTTGGCCGCCAGCCCGGCGAGCAGGATCCCGTCAGTGACGTAGGCGAGGATCTTCCCCTGCTCGAGGGCCAGGAAGCCGGCGCCGTGGTCCATGAAGGTCACCACGTCGGCCCTGGGCTGGGAGATGCGCAAGGCCTTCTCGTTGGTGGTCCCTTGCGTGGCGCCCACCCGCTTGCCGGCCAGGTCAGCAAGCGTCTTGATCCCGCTCCCCTTCTTCACCAGGAGCTGGGAGCCAGTGAAGAAGAAGTTAACGGAGAAGTCCACCGTCTCGTCCCGGCCACGGGTGTAGGTGGTGGAGCCGCACTCGACGTCGATGGTGCGGTTGGCCACGAGCGGGATCCGGGTCGCGGGCGTGACCTCTTTTTTGTCCAGCTTGATCGGCTTGCCGAGCTTCTTCTCGAGCCGAGCCCGGATGGCCTCGAGGAGGTCGATGGAGAAGCCGATCCACTCGTTCTTCTCGTTAATGAACGCGAATGGGATAGAGGCGGTCCGGGTGCCCGCCGTGAGGACGCCGGTCCGGCTGATCTTCTCGATGACGGTCTCGGCCGACGCCGGGAGGTACGTCGCGAAGATCACGAGCGCAGCGAGGAACATGCTCACAGACTTTCTCATCGCAGACCCTCCTTGTTAGTGGGACAGAATCTTGGACAGGAATAGCTTGGTCCGGCCGGACTTCGGGGCAGCAAAAAAGGTTTCGGGTGTCCCCTCCTCGACGATTTGCCCCTCGTCCATGAAGATGATCCGGTGGGACACCCGTTTGGCAAAACCCATCTCGTGGGTGACCACCACCATGGTCATCCCCTCCCTGGCCAGGTCGGTCATGACCTCCAGCACCTCGTTGATCATCTCGGGGTCCAGGGCCGAGGTCGGCTCGTCGAAGAGCATGATCTTGGGCTGCATGGCCAGGGCCCGGGCGATGGCCACGCGCTGCTGCTGGCCGCCCGAGAGGTAGGCCGGGTACGCATGCGCTTTCTCGGGGATCCCCACCCGCTCGAGGAGCGCCATGGCAATTTTCTCGGCCTCGGCTCGGGAGAGCCCTTTGACTTTCACGGGGGCCAGGACAATGTTCTCCAGGGCCGTCATGTGGGGGTAGAGGTTGAAAGCCTGAAAGACCATTCCTACCTCGGACCTGAGCTTGGAGAGGTTGACGCTCGACCCGGTGAGGAGCTGGCCCAGCACGATGATCTCCCCCGACTGGATCGATTCCAGCCGGTTCACGCACCGGATGAGGGTGCTCTTCCCGGAGCCGGAGGGGCCGCACACGACAACCACCTCTCCCGACTGCACCTGGAGGGAGATATCCCGGAGCACGTGGAGCGTGCCGAACCACTTGTTGACCTGCCTGAACTCGATGGCGACTGTCACGGGTTGGCCCGCCGGAAATGAGACCTACGTCGGGATTTCTGTCGGGTGAGACCGGCGTTACTCAACAATGACCAGGATATCCCCGGCGTTGACCGCCTGGCCGGCCTCGACCCGCACCTGCTTGACGGTCCCGGCAGCCATTGCCCTGAACTCGTTCTCCATCTTCATCGCCTCAACGACAACGAGCTCGTCCCCCGCTTTCACCGCCTGGCCCGCCTGGACGGCGACGCGGACAACCTTGCCGGGCATAGGGGCGACGAGGACCTGACCGCGGCCGGGCGCCTCACCGCCTGCCCGTGTCCGAATAAGGTGGCGAGTTTCCTCCTCCATCCGGATGCGATAGGTCTCTCCATCTACGTCAACCAGCAGCTGGCCATCGTTCCCCTCTTTGACGTCCGCGACGTAAGAGGCCCCGCTGATCAGGAGCGACCAGATCCCCGGGACCGAAAGCCGCGCGTCCACCTCCCAGACTTGCTCGCCGATCTTCACCCGATAGCGCTCTTCGACCCTGGTCACCTCTACGCGGAACGTATCCTGCTCGAGCTCGGCGACGAAGCGCATCAGGAGCGCTTACCCCAGCCGGCCCGGCGCACCGACATGGCCCATGGACTCGGCCCGGCTGTGGGAATCGGGACCGAGCGTCCGGCGCGCTCGGAGGCAGCCAACGCCGCGGCAATCAGCGCCACGCTGCGGTTCCGGCTTTCCGCCCGGGCACCCTCAGCACGCAGGAGGTGATCGACGAAATGGGTGGAGAGACGGCCGGCAACGAAGTCAGGGTGAGCCATGATCTGCCGGAGGACCGGAATGGTGGTCCGAATGCCCGCCACCGTGTACTCCCGGAGCGCGCGCGCCATTCGCCGGACCGCGTCCGTTCGGTCGGTGCCCCAGACGATGAGCTTGGAGATCAACGGGTCATAGTAGATCGGGACTGTATATCCCTCGTACACCCCCGAATCGTCACGGACCCAGGGCCCGCCCGCAGGGCGAAGGCCCCTGATCTTCCCGGGCGACGGCATGAAGTTGCGGTACGGATCCTCGGCGTAGATCCGACACTCGATCGCCCAGCCGTTCCATTTGACGTCGGCCTGCGCGTAGCCAAGCTTCTCCCCGGCTGCGATGCGGATCTGCTCCTTCACGAGGTCGATCCCCGTGACCAGCTCCGTGACCGGGTGCTCAACCTGGAGCCGGGTATTCATCTCCAGGAAGTAAAAGTTCTTCTGCCTGTCCACCAAAAACTCCACAGTCCCGGCGTTCACGTATCCCACTGCCGCGGCAACTTTCACCGCCGCCTCGCCCATGCGAGCCCGCATGGGCCCATCAACAAACACCGAGGGAGACTCCTCGATCAGCTTCTGGTGGCGCCGCTGGATCGAGCATTCGCGCTCGCCCAGGTGGACCGTCGTGCCGTGATTGTCGGCGAAGATTTGGATCTCGATGTGGCGTGGCTCCTCCAGGTAGCGCTCGATGTACACGGCCGCGTCGCCGAACGCCGAGCGCGCCTCGGAGCGCGCCAGGCGGAGCGCCGAAGCCAGCTCGCTCTCGCTCCGCACCAGCCGCATCCCCTTGCCACCCCCGCCCGCCGCCGCCTTGATCATGACCGGGTAGCCGAACTCCCGGGCCAGGCGCGCC
>CAYFIG010000146.1:0-5587 GCA_964342905.1 uncultured bacterium | reverse complement strand
GCGTGACAGTTTTTCCCAGTCTGGTGCCAAGTTTACACCGGTCAGAAAGATGTGGGGTCTCCGAAAGAAGAGAGGCATCTCTTTTCCCTATTTTTCAGCAGGTTACAGGAGAGTTAAAGCCGATACAGATTGGCACACCATATGCCTATGTCTTGGCGGCCCGATCACAACCTCATTACCCCGATGGAGGCGACCCATGCAGAAGGCGGTGGCAGCCTGGTTCCTTCTCATAGTTAGCGCCGCATCTCTGGCCAGCCCGACGGAAGTCGTCCAGCTCGCCGTGGAGCAGGTGGTGCGGCTAATGCAAGACTCGGAGCGGCCCGCCGCCTCCGAACAGCGTCGCTTCGAGATTCGTCTGATCGCGAACCGTCTCTTCGACTTCACCGAGATGGCCCGGCGCTCACTGGGACGGCACTGGAGCGACCGGACCTCCCAGCAGCGCGAGGAGTTCGTGGGGCTCTTTAGCGGGTTGCTAGAGCGCTCGTACTTCAGCAAGATCGAGAACTACGCTGGAGAGCGGTTCGTATACAACGGCGAGACGGTGGAGGGTGAGTTCGCCACCGTCCGTTCCAAGATCATCGGCGGCCGGAAGGCGGAGATCCCCGTCGACTACCGGCTCCACCTCGTTGGCTCACGGTGGGCGGTCCACGACGTCCTCATCGACGGAATCAGCATCGTAAGCAACTACCGCGCCCAGTTCAACCAGATCATCCAGACCTCCTCCTACGACAACCTGATCCAGAAGATGCGGCTCAAGGAGCTGGAAACGGCCCGCGGACAGGGCTCACGCCACCGACTGGAGCCATAGGGGCTCAGGTGGCGAGCTAGCGCACCCCAGCATGGGTCAAGCACCGGGTGTTGTTGACAAGTGAAATGACCGCTTCTGTTTGACACGTGATCTGACCGCTTTCAGTGAAAGGGTTCATGCGGCATCCTGCACTGGGGACTGCGGTCGTCCCCGGGCATCGTAGCGGCCGAGGCAGCGGAAACCCCACCAGACGGAGTGCGAGCCATCAAGATGCCGGCGGACCAGGACGCGGAGGCTCGCGCAGGTGCGGCGGCGGCGCTGCTTGTCCAGCTGTAAGCGCTCTGCGGGTCGGCTGGG
Organism: uncultured bacterium; assembly: GCA_964342905.1. Classification (GTDB taxonomy): domain Bacteria; phylum Methylomirabilota; class Methylomirabilia; order Rokubacteriales; family CSP1-6; genus CAYFIG01. The sequence goes on along the minus strand of CAYFIG010000146.1, from coordinate 4,482 downwards.
GCCCGGCACATCCACGAGGCCAAAAACGCCAGCAGGACCCGAGCCGTGCAAGGTCCTGGCATGTTAGTCGGCGAAAACGGCGAACCCCTCGCTAGCGTGGTGACGCAACCGTACTTCTGAAAGTACCAGCTCAGTCCAAAGTGAGCATCCCACGGGCGTCGAGGTCACCTCGGCGCTCGCGGTGTTTTGAGGGTATTTTTTTATTCGCTCGACTTCCTAAGTCGCGCCGGAGATCGGTGTGTAGGTGGGACTAAGGGGGGTCCCGGTCAGCAGGCTCCCGGGACGGGCGGCTGGCTGCGTCTCGGTTGCGCCCGTGCTACGTTTTGCTTCGATCTGAAAGGTCCTGTTCGCTATCTTCCTGTTAGTTCACGCGCTCCACCCGAGATCGCACGTTGACCTGCGTCCGCCGACGACCGTATGATGCCCGACGAACCTCCCGCCATGCGACAGCCTATCGTCGAGTGCATCCCCAACGTCAGCGAAGGGCGCGATCGCCGGCTCATCGAGCGGTTCGCCGACACCATCCGCTCGGTGGCCGGGGTGCGCCTGCTCGATGTCCACATGGACCCGGACCTTCACCGATCGGTATTCTCGTTCCTCGGCGCGCCGGGAGCGGTGGAACGCGCGGCCCTCGCGCTCGCAGAAGCGGTCTTCACCACGGTAGACATGAGCGCCCACCGCGGCGCCCACCCGCGGATCGGCGCCCTGGATGTCCTCCCCTTTGTCCCGCTCAGAGGCATCACAATGGGCGAGGCGGTGGCCCTGGCGCGACGGGCTGGGCAGACCCTGGCTGAGCGCTTCGACCTCCCCGTCTACTTCTACGGCGAAGCGGCCCAGCGCCCCGAGCGCAGGCGACTCGCCGAGATCCGCAGGGGAGAGTACGAGCGACTCGGGCAGAAGCTGGCTGATCCGGCCTGGCGCCCTGACGCGGGCCCGGCGCGGTTCAATCCCCGTTCGGGAGCCACGGCAGTGGGGGCGCGGGGGATCCTGGTCGCGTTCAACGTTTGGCTCGACACCAACGACCTGGAAGTCGCCCGCGCCATCGCCGGAGCGGTCCGAGAGTCGTCCAGGGGCCTTCCCGGTCTTCAAGCCATGGGGGTACCGCTGGCGAGCCGGGGAATCGTTCAGGTGTCGATGAATCTCCTGGACTACCGGCGCACCTCGATCCCGCGAGCCTTTGACCGGGTGAGGAACGAGGCAGCGCAGCGGGGCATTGCGGTGAGGCAGAGCGAGCTGGTGGGGCTGGCGCCCCGGGACGCTTTCGAGGAGCGCTCACCTGAGAGCGTGGGGCTCACCGACTTCGCTCCTGAGAAGCTTCTCCAAGCCCACCTCCCTGAGGAACCGCCGGCGCGGAGCTGACCGCGCGCGCCCGGACTTGGCTAGTCGAAGCTCAAGAGCTTGAGGAGGTCGGCGGTCAGGTCGTAGAGTTGGGCGCAGCCGAAGAGACCCCCGATCAGCGTGCCGATCCGCTTCCTCAACTCAGGACCAACGGTCTGCCCGAGCAGCGCAGTAATGTTCCGCTGGGGGTCGCTGCAGATGCCGAGGTAAGGGAGCCGGGGGGTGATCGAGCCGGCGTCCACGATGGTCCCCGTGGTCAGGTCCACTGCGTACCAGATCTGAAAGGAGTGGACCTCGTCGAACATGGAGTGGCTAAGGAGGAGGCGCGCGTCGCGTCGCTCGAGCCGCGCCACCTTGGTCCGGTTGAAGACGCGCGGTGCGCCCACCGGCGGGGCGTAGAGGGCGGGGGTGGCGGCGACTCTGACCTCGCGCTCCTTGAACAGCGCCTCGGACTCGGCGCGGTAGGTGTAGCAAGAAGACGGAATGTCCACCCAGCCCTCCATGTCGAGGCGCCAGAAGCCCACCGGCCCTTCGCTAATCCGCTCGCGCACCAGCCGTTCGGGGATCCGAGTCACCTGACGGGCCAGGCGCGCGACTTCGATGGCGGCGTCAACGAAGTACTCGGTGCCGGGTCGGTTCCCCAGCGCGCCAGCGACTTTGCGGCTGAACCCTGCGGTCATGGGGATGCCTGCCAGCTGAGTGACCGCCTCAGAGAGCCGGGGCTCCACCCGCTCGGGATCCCCTACGAGCAGCCGGCCCTGGGCGCTGAGGATGGCGTACTCAGGCGATGGCGTGGTCTCTGCCACCAGCTCGACGGCCACCCAGGGGTCAGCAATCCGAGCGGTGATAGTGAAGGAATTGGAGCGGACAGAGTCCACCCATCCGCTCATGGTGCGCTCGTAGCGATCGGCCTCGGCGAGGTACGGCGAGCTGACCATGTTACTTCGAGGCGTACTTCTCGGGATTCTTGTCGAAGGTCTCCTTGCAGGAGAGCGCGCAGAAGTAGTAGGTATGTCCCTTGTCGGTGGAAGATCCGGCTGCCTTGGCCGGGTCCACCTGCATCTTGCAGATCGGGTCGATTGCCAATGTGGTCACCCCCCCTGACGGACGCTGCGTGCCCCGTTCGGACCACGTGCCCCGCGGGACGAAGCGCTTGAGCCTCAGGCTGTTGGTCACCACCGAGACCGACGAGAACGCCATCGCCGCGCCGGCCAGGATCGGGGAAAGAAGAACCCCCCAGAGCGGGTAGAGCACGCCGGCCGCGACAGGGATCAGGAGCACGTTATAGCCAAACGCCCAGCCCAGGTTTTCCCTGATGATCCTGATCGTCCGCCGTGAAAGCTGAATCGCGGTGACCACGCCGCGGAGGTCGCCCCGCATCAGGGTGATGTCCGCCGCCTCCATCGCCACGTCAGTGCCTGAGCCCATGGCAATCCCGACGTCGGCCTGGGCCAGTGCCGGGGCATCATTGATCCCGTCCCCAACCATGGCGACCAGCCGCCCCTCATCTTGAAGGCGCTTGACCTCCCGGGTCTTGGCGTCCGGCAGCACCTCAGCCAGCAGTCGCTCGATTCCGGCCTGGCGAGCGATGGCCTCGCCGGTGCGGCGGCTGTCTCCGGTGAGCATCACCACCTGGAGCCCCATCGCCTTGAGCGCCGCCACCGCTTCGCGGGCCTCGGGTTTCAGCACGTCAGCCACGGCGATGAGCCCCGCGACGCGTTCGTCCAGGCTCACGTAGACAGCGGTCTTTCCCTCGTCGGCGAACCGGCTCGCCTCGGTCTCGAGGCGCTCCAGCGCGATCCCGTGCTCGGCCAGGAGCCGGGCATTCCCCAAGAGGAGCCGCCGACCCTCGACCCGCGCCTCGATCCCATGACCGGGCACGGCGCGGAAGTCAGTGACCGGCGGCAGCGCGAGCCCGCGCTCCTTCGCCCGGGTTACGATGGCCTCGCCAAGCGGATGCTCGGATCCCTGCTCAGCAGCGGCGGCGAGGGCGAGCACCCCGTCTTCCTCTGTTCCGTTCACCGCGATCACGTCGGTGACCACGGGTTTGCCCACCGTGAGGGTGCCAGTTTTGTCGAGGACCGCGATCCTCACCTTGTGGAGCATTTCCAGCGCCTCCGCGCTCTTGATCAGGACCCCAAGCTCGGCCCCCTTGCCGGTCCCCACCATGATGGCGGTCGGCGTGGCAAGCCCCATGGCGCACGGGCACGCGATGACGAGGACCGCCACCGCGTTGGTAAGGGCGAAGAGGAAGGCGGGCTCAGGCCCCCAGATCCACCAGACTCCGAAGGTGGCTGCCGCGATCACCAGGACGATGGGGACGAAGATTGCCGAGACCTGATCCGCCAACCGCTGAATAGGCGCTTTCGAGCCCTGTGCCTCCTCCACCAGGCGGATGATCTGGGCGAGGACCGTGTCCTTCCCCACGCGCGTGGCGCGAAAGGTAAAGCTCCCCGTGCGGTTCACGGTGCCGCCGATCACCCGAGCGCCCGGTCGCTTCTCCACCGGCAGGCTCTCGCCGGTGAGCATGGACTCGTCGACCGCGGAGGCCCCTTCCACGACCTCTCCGTCCACGGGAATCTTCTCACCGGGCCTGACCCGGATTTGGTCACCCGCGATCACTAGAGCCACGGGAAGGTCCTGCTCCTGCCCGCCGCGGAGCACCCGCGCTGTCTTGGGCGCCAGGACCATCAATCGGCGAATCGCTTCTGACGTGCGCCCCTTGGCCCTGGCCTCGAGCCAGCGGCCGAGGATGATGAGCGTCATCAGGACTGCCGCGGTCTCGTAGTAGGTCATGGCCCCGAGTCCCATGAAGGCATGCGGCCAGAGGGTCACGCCCACGCTGAAGAAAAAGGCCGCGTTGGTCCCGAGGGAGACCAGGCTCGCCATGCTGGCGGAGCGATAGCGCAGATCTTTCAGGAAGCCGGCGTGGAACTGCCAACCGACCCAAAACTGAACGGGCGTCGTCAGGAGCATGAGCATCCAATGGTTTCTGAGCCACTCCGGCGCCCACGGGAAGAAGTCGGTCATGCTCCCGATGACCACCGGACCCGAGAGGACCGCGCCCACGAGAAATTTGAGCCGGAGGAGCCGGTTTTCCCTCTCGCGCGCCTGTCGTTCGTGGTCGGCGGACGCTGCCTCGCC
>CAYFIG010000145.1:0-5641 GCA_964342905.1 uncultured bacterium | reverse complement strand
GGCCACCACCCTGAGCGTCCGCGCCTCGGCCTCCCCGAAACCCGCTGCCACGGCGGCAACCCCTGCGGCGGAGGCGCCTCCCGCCTTGAGGAATTCTCGCCGGCTGAGTTCAGCCATCGTCTCCTCCCCTCGCTAGAACGGTCCTGGCCGCTCGTAGCCGAGTATAAACAGCGCCTGGAGGAAAAGTTCGTCCGAGTCTTTGGCGAAGTTCCTCTCGGTGTGCTTGTACTGCGCCCTTAGCGTCAGGAAGCGGCTCGGTTTGTACGAGAGGATCACGGAACCTGCGGTTTCGATCCGCCGAGGCGGACCGGTCTCCTCGCGCTCTGGAAGCTGGGAGTAGTCGAAGCGTCCGCCGACGAACCAGTTCCGCGTGAGCTGGAGCTCGGCGAGGGCGTAGAGCCCGTAGCGATCCACCACCTCCCTGTCGACGATGACCTCATCGGCCTCGATGAAGCGGTCGCGCCAGGTGTAGTAGAGTTCAGTGAGGAAGTTGAACCCCCGGTAGAGCCCGAGAACCGGGTGCCGATAGTCAAGCTCGAAGTGGGCGTTGAAGATCCGGGAGCGGAGCGTGGGCCGCCCGGCCTCGTCCCGGGTGTGCCCCTGAGCGTAGCCGGCGCCTACCTCGATTGCGGCCGCGGGTCCCAGCTCGAAGAACGCCTCGAGCCGGCCGAAATACGCGGGCTTCCGAGCGAAGAATCCCGCGCGGCCGCCGTGGAAGGCCTCCTCGTTGTCACCGTTGAAGATGCCGCCCGAGAGCAGGAGCGGCACCTCGCCGATGGCGAAGGGGAGCTCGACGCGGATCCCCGTGTCGATCCAGCCGTCGCCCTCCTTCCCGAAGAGGTTCGTGATGACGTTCGGCGGGTCCACCTCCGGGAACTCCTCGGGGTCGGAATCGTTAAATTCACCGAAGGTAGTCCTGAACTTGCCGATCTTCGCTCCGAGCCTGAACGGGAGCCGGGTCAAGGTCAGGATTCCTTCCTCAAGCTCCAGTTCCACGTCCCCCCCAAAGCCTTGCTGGGCGGAGATGATTCCCTCAAACGTCGCGAAGGGGTCCACGGCGGAGCGGAGACCGAGCTCCAGCTCGCGGAAGTTGAAACGGTTGCGCCGGACAAAAAACTCTTCACCCGGTCGCTCCTCTCCTAGCTCAGCCTCCAGCCGCTTCCGGTGCTTGAGGGTGTGGTTGTAAATGAAGTTGCCCTCGATGCGGAGCTCGGGGAGCAGCGCAACCCACGGCGGGATCCGGGGCTGTTCCGGAGGGGGCACCTCTTTCGCAGGTGGCAACGGCGGCTGGGCTGCTGGGGCGACCGCAGCGGGTCGCGCCGCGGGCTCTCGCGGGGGCTGTTGCGGCGTCTCTTGGCGCAAGCCTGTTAACGCCTCAATCTGTTGCTGTTGTTTGAGGATCAGCTCCTGCTGGGCTCGTACCCTTTCCTGCAACTCGCGAAACGCCTGCTTGAGCTGTTCGACGTCCTTTTCCAGCGTCTGCGCCTCCTTGCCTTGTGCTGACCCCGGAGCCGGGAGTGCGAGCAGGAGGACGGCTCCCAGGAGGAGAGCCAGCGCCGACCGAGGGCGAACCGCGTGAGCGAGCTGTCGGACCAGCGCCACGATGAGGAGGAGACCGGTCGAGGTGGCTGCCAGGGTGGAGCCGGTCGGCAGATTGAAGTGGAGGGCCAGGAGAAGCCCGAGCGGGACTGCCAGTATCCCAAACGCAATGGCGAGCACGAACATTGGCGCGATCCGGTTCACCAGGAGGCGTGCGGTGGTGGCCGGCACCACGAGCAGGGCGAAGGTGACCAGGACCCCGGTGGTCTTGATGGCGAGGGCGACGGCCAGCGCTAGCGTGAGATAGAGAAGGAGATCCCAGAGGCGGGCATTGACCCCGTGGGCGCGAGCGGTCTCGAAGTCGAAGGAGACGAAGAGGAACTCCTTGGCGAACAGGAAGTGGATCAGGCCGAGGAGGGGCACGACGATAGCGAGAGCGACCAGCTCGGCGGTGGGAACAGACAGGATGTTTCCGAAGAGCATGTTAAGTGCCCGGGCCTCCCCGAGCGGGTTTTTGGCGATAAAGATGACCGCCAAGGCGGCCGCCAGGACATAGGTAATCCCGAGCACGGCTTCCACGGGGATCCTGCGTCGCTGCCCGGCCCGAGCGAGGCACGCGGCCCCGGCCAGGCTTCCCGCCAGGGCTGTCAGGAGCGGGTGCAGATGCAGGAGGAGGCCCAGCGCCACTCCGGCGGAGGCGATCTGGGCAAGCGCGATGCTGAGGAAGACGATCCGCTTGAGCACCACGTACACCCCGAGAAAGGAACACATGGCCGCCACGAGCGCCCCGGCCAGAAGGGCGTGCTGAAAGAAGGAGTGCTGGAGCGCTTCTAACATGGGTCACCTCCCGTCAGGATCGTCCTGCGGCCGTCCACCTCCCTGACCCGGACGCTGAGGCCGTACAGCGCTGTGAGCGTCTCGTCCGTGAGAATCTCGGCGGCCTCGCCGATCCGGAACACCTGGCGCTCGCGATCGACGATGGCGATCCGCTTCGCGTAGTTTCCCACAGCGTTCAGATTGTGGCTCGCCATCACGATCGTTAACCGCTGCGCCCCAAGGCCCGCGATGAGGTCCATGAGCTCCCGCTCCGAGCGAAGGTCCATTCCGCTGGTTGGTTCGTCGAGGACCAGCAGGTCCGGCTCGGCGGCGAGGGCTCGGGCGATCAGGACGCGCTGCTTCTGGCCACCTGAGAGATCTTGAAACGGAGCGTTCGCCAGCGGCGCCACCCCGACCTGGGCAAGGGCGTTGACGCAGATTCCCTGATCTCTCCGCCCCGGCCGCCGCCCAGGCCCGAGGCGCCCGACCCTCCCGAGCAGGACAACGTCGAGGGCCGACAGCGGAAAGGCCGGATCCACCTCGCGCTCCTGCGGGACATAGCCGCAGGCGAGTGCGCCTCTCGGACGGAGGATCTCCCCGCTCAGAGGCTCGAGGGTTCCCATCAGGGCGCGGAGGAGCGTCGTCTTTCCGCTCCCGTTCGGCCCGACGAAGGCCAGGAAGTCCCCCTCATACACGGCGAACGTGAGATCCCTGAGGACGGCACTGCCCCCGTAGCCGAGGCTCACCGAGCGGAGCTGGACCAGAGGATCCCGCACTCGTCACGCCTTTCTCTGCATGGGCCGGCTCTCATGGCCGACCGCCAACTCCGTGGATCTTGCGAGGCTCTCCAGGACTCGTGCCATCCAACCGGTTCCTCTCCTCATGGCAGGCTCTCGTCCCTGGCGGGAAGAGATGTTCCGCAATGCGACAGGATAACCGGTGGAAGATCGGGAGGCAAGGAACCCGCCTTGACAATCTCTCCTGGCCCTTGCTAGGGTGGGCGCGTCAACGGTGTCCGGGTGGTTCCTCGCGATCCCGAGGAACTCCAGGGAAGGCGGTGCGAATCCGCCGCGACCCCGTCACTGTGATCGGGGACGAAACCCACGGTAACCACTGGCCCGGGTAGCGCTGGGTCGGGAAGGCGTGGGGAGTAGGGCGATCCGAAAGCCAGGAGACCTGCCCGGACATTAGGTCCTTACAACCGGTCTTCGAGGGAGGGTCCGGGTGAATTCGCGCGCCAAGTCAGTCTCCGCTTCCAACGCGTCCCCGCGTCCATCCCTCCGGCGTTCGGCCCGGTGAGTGTCCCATCGTCCGTCCTGATCCTGGGCGGCGCCCGGAGCGGCAAGAGCCGCTACGCGCTTGATCGGGCGCGGTCCCTCGAAGGTCCAACCGCCTTCGTTGCTACGGCCCAGGCCCTGGATGCCGAGATGGCCCTCCGGATCCAGCGTCACAAGGCCGATCGCCCGGCCGGCTGGCTCACTGTGGAAGAACCGCTCGAGCTGGTGGCCGCGCTCAGGCGGCTGGTGGGTCAAGTCCAGGTAGCGGTGGTGGACTGCCTGACCCTCTGGGTGGCCAACCGGTTCCGGAAGGAACCCTTGGACGAGCCGATCCTCGCCGAGGCTGCCGACCTCGCCAAGCTCTTCGCTGAGCGCCCCTACCACGCGATCCTCGTCTCCAACGAGGTGGGGCTCGGCGTCCACCCCGAGACAGCGGTAGGGCTCCGGTTCAGAGACCTGCTCGGCCTCGTCAATCAAGAGATCGCCGCCGCGGCTGACCAGGTGATCTGGATGGCGGCGGGTCTCCCGCTCACCCTCAAGGATCAACGTCCCCATGAGCGACCTCTCGAAGCTCCTTAGCCGGATCAAGGCTCCCGACCCGGCGTCCGGCCTGAGGGCCCGGACCCATCTGGACCAGCTCACCAAGCCTCGGGGAAGCCTGGGGCGCTTGGAGGAACTGGCTTGCCGGATGGTCGAGATCACGGGCCTGGATCGACCCGTCATCCGGCGCGCCGTCATCTTTACCCTCGCGGCCGACCACGGGGTCGTGGCCGAGGGGGTCAGCGCCTACCCACAGGTCGTCACCGCCCAGATGGTGGAGAACTTTCTCCGGGGCGGCGCTGCGATCAATGTCTTGGCTCGCCGCTTCGGCGCCGATCTTGTCGTGGCTGATTTCGGTCTGGCCACCCCGCCGGGGACCCATGCCGAAGGCATGGGTGCTCGGCCCGGCCTCGTCGTGAAACGGATCGCCCAGGGGACAAAGAACATGGCTCGGGGACCCGCAATGACTCGCGAGGAAGCCCTGGCCGCCATCGAAGCGGGAATCACGCTGGTCGAGGCTGAGCGATGCCAGGGCGTTGACCTCATCGGCACCGGTGAGATGGGAATCGGCAACACAACCGCTGCCAGCGCCATCGCGGCAGTCCTGACCGGCGCTCCGCTCGAAGCGGTCACAGGCCGGGGCACGGGGATCGACGACGCGGCGTGGCAGCGGAAGGTGGCAGTGATCCGTCAGGCGATCGAGGTGAATCGCCCGGATCCCCGGGATGGGCTCGATGTTCTCGCCAAGACGGGGGGCTTCGAGATCGGCGGCCTCGCGGGCGTGATCCTGGCAGGCGCCGCGCATCGGGTCCCCGTGGTCCTTGACGGTTTCATCACAGGGGCCGCGGCCTTGATTGCCCATGCGCTCAAGCCCGAGGTCAGCCATTACCTCCTGGCCTCCCACTGCTCCGCAGAGCCCGGACACCGAGCGATCCTCGCTCGGCTCGGCCTCGAGCCGTACCTGGACCTCGGGCTCAGGCTTGGTGAGGGGACCGGCGCCGCGCTGGCGTTCGCGTTGATCAGGGCAGCGGTTGCCATCTACTCAGAGATGGCCACGTTCAAGTCAGCGGGGGTGTCGGAGCGGGCGCCATGAGCTGGCCCGTGGACTTTCGAGCGCGGGCTTCGCCCGCGCAACCTTCCGGGGGGAGGTTCGGAAGGGGGGCGGAGTCCCCCTCCGAGGGGATTCCTGCCATTGTCATTGCGGGAGTCTCGAGCGGGGTGGGGAAGACCACGCTCACGCTCGGGCTCTGCGAAGCGTTCCGCCGCCGCGGCCTGACCGTTCAGGCCTTCAAGGTTGGCCCCGACTTTATCGATCCAGGCTTTCACGCGCTGGTCACCGGCCGGCCCTCCTACAGCCTTGACAGCTGGATGTGCTCGCGGGAGCACGTGGTGGCCACTGTCGCCAGTCAGGCTGCCGATGCTGATCTCGCAATCATCGAAGGTGTCATGGGCTGCTTCGACGGTTACGA
>CAYFIG010000144.1:3502-5663 GCA_964342905.1 uncultured bacterium | reverse complement strand
CCCGGACCACCTCAGCATGACTGTCGTTCCAAAGCTCGGGGCACGCCCCGTTCGCGAGCCCGGCAGCAAAGAGCATGGTTCCGTAACCGCCGTCGAAGACCAGGGTCTCCCCCGCCCGGACCCGCTCGATCAGCTCCCAGCGGTTGCCGCGCCCGGCCACGTTCCCCTAGCCCTTCACGGGAGCCGCGGCTTCCACCGCAACACCCAGGAGCGCCTTGGCCTTGAGGACCGCAAGGGTGGAATCTCTGGCGTAGCCGTCCGCGCCAATCTCGTCGGCATACGCCTGGGAGACCGGGGCGCCTCCAATCATCACCTTGACCCGCTCGCGGAGACCCGCCTTGATGAGCGCATCGATCGTGCGCTTCATGGCGGGCATGGTGGTCGTCATCAGCGCGGAGACTCCCACGATGTCGGCGTTGTGCTCCTGGACCGCGGCCACCAAGACCTCCGGCGCCACGTCGCGCCCCAGGTTATGAACGTTGAAGCCCGCGCCCTCGAGCATCATCGCGACCAGGTTCTTGCCGATATCGTGAAGGTCGCCCTGCGCGGTCCCGATGACCACTCTGCCGAGGTATTCCGTCGTCTTCGAGGCCGTGATGAGCGGCTTCAGGAGGTCAAGGCCGGCATACATGGCGCGGGCGGAGAGGAGCACCTGAGGAACGTAGTACTCGTTCCGCCTGAACTTCTCGCCCACCACATCCATGCCCGGGATGAGACCCTTGAAGATGAGATCTTTGGGGTTCATCTGGAGATCCAGCCCTTCCTGGGTCTTTCGGGCTACGGTGTCCTTGTCGCCCAGGATCAGGGCCCGGGCCATGGTCGGGTAATCGAAGGTGTCGCCACTCACCGGGCGCGCTCAGGGTTTCGCAACAGGGTAGCCAGCCTTGAGCCAGGCGGTCATCCCGCCGCTGACGTTATACCAGCCCTGGATCCCCTGCCGTTTGAGGGCGCTGATGACCGTGCTGGAGCGAAGCCCGCCGGCGCAAAGGACAGCCATGGGGCGATCCGGCGGAATCTCGCTCCGGCGGTCCACGGCCTCCCGCATCGGTAGGTGCAGGGCGCCCTCGATGTGCCCCTCCAGCCACTCGAAGGGTTCGCGCACATCGATCACCACCAGCTCCGGGCGTTCTTCCAGCCAACTCGCCAGATCGTACACGGTGATCTGTGGCACAGTCTCGACGGGCAGCCCTTCGCTCCGCCACTCGATCAGCCCCCACTGGAGGAACCCCACCACCTCGTCCACCCCTACGCGCGCGAGCCCCTGGACCGCCCGTTCGAGGTCCGAGGGCCCCTGGGCCACGAGGAGCACCGGCGCCACGCTTGGGACAAACCAGCTTACGCGGTCGGCAAACTGGGGGCTCTCGATCCAGACGTTGAGGGCGCCGGGGACATGGCCCTCGCCATACGTGGCGGGGTCACGGACATCCACGACCGAGGCGCCGCCGGCCATGGCATCCCAGGCCTCGCGAGCGGTGTATGGCCTCGGCTTGGCAGCCCGGAGCGGGATGATCCCGCGGTTCTTTCCGACGATCGTTTCAAAGGAGGATGGCTTGGGGGGCAGGCCCGCCATGAGGCGCTGGACGAACTCCGCCTTGCTCTTCACCTGGAGCGCGGGGTTGAAGCGCCGCTCAAACCCGATGGTGGACCCGGACTTTGCCGACATGTCCCGGCCGCACATGGAACCTGACCCATGGGCCGGATAGACTTCGACGCTGTCGTCGAGGGGAAGGAGGACGCGGCAGAGGCTTTCGTAGATCTCCTCCGCCGCATGCTCGCCCCCCAGGTCGGGCCGGCCCACATCGCCGATAAAGAGCGTGTCGCCGGTGAGCACAAACCAGGGGTCGTGTCCGCGAGAGCGGTCGGTCACGAGGAGGCAGATGCTGTCGGGGGTGTGGCCGGGCGTGTGAAGGATCTTGAGGCGAACGTTCCCGATCAGGATCTCGTCGCCATCCCGGACCGCGAGATGGTCAAAGACCGCCCTGGCCGAATGGTGCAGCAGAATGGGAGCTTGCGTCATGGCTGCCAGATCGCGGTTCCCCGAGATGTGATCGGCGTGGGTGTGGGTTTCGACGATGTGGGTGATCCTGAGCCCTTTCTTTCGAGCGAGGCGGAGATATTCGTCCACGCGGTCGCGGCCCGGGTCCACCACGACGGCCCCCCC
>CAYFIG010000144.1:0-3492 GCA_964342905.1 uncultured bacterium | reverse complement strand
GCAGCCGATCAGGTAGGAGAGGCAGCCTGCCTCCTCGTTGAGGAACTGCTGGAAGATCATCGTGGCTCCATCCCAGCGCGCGACAATTTGTTCGGATCGCTAATTTTGTTCAGATCTCTACTCTGCTAGCCCATTTTCTACCACATCAGCGCTGAGTTAGCAACCCACCGGCGCGGTCCTCCGCCTTCTCCGCGTGATGATCGCGCGTCTTCGGAGGACTGGTGGCCTCGTCGAGGCGTTAACCGGGTTGCTCCTTCATGACAAAAACGACCATCAATAGGGCTAAGAGGAGCCGACCGTGATCGGCAACGTAAAGATTGACCCACACCGGCCGGCTAGACTAGAATTGCCGCGATGCGGGCGCTTTGGTGGGCTGGATGAAAATTCGCGTACTCGGCTCCTACGGCAGCGAGGGCCTGGGACAGCGCCCGTCAGCCTTCCTGGTTAACGACCACGTCCTCGTGGACGCTGGAACCGTTGCTGCGGCACTCAGCGTGGAGGAGCAGGCCGAGATCGACTACGCGCTCCTCTCCCACGCCCACCTGGACCACACCGTGGGGCTGGCCTTCTTGACCGATACGCTGGCCATCACGGGGGCCCGGAAGCCCGTAATCGCCACCAGCATCGCCCCGGTGGTAGACACCCTCCGCACCCACTGCTTCAACGATTCGCTCTGGCCCGACTTCTCCGCGATCCCCCCGGACGCTCCGGTGCTCCGCTTCAAGACGCTGCCAGAGGAGGCCGAATCTCGGATCAGCGAGCTCTGGGTCACGCCCGTTTCCGTGGACCACACGGTCTCGACCACCGGATTCATCATCCACGACGGGGAGACCGGCTTCGTATACTCCGGGGATACCGGACCGACCGATCGGATCTGGTCTGTTGCCAGGGGGTCCCGACTGCTGCGGGCGGTGATTGTCGAGACCGCTTTTCCTAATCGCTTAGACGAGCTGGCCCGGGCCTCAAAGCACCTGACTCCCGCCATGCTCCGCCGGGAAATAGAGAAGATTCCACCGGACCTGCCGCTCTGGATCTATCACATCAAGCCGCAGTTCCTGGAGGAAACTACCGAGGAGCTCATGAAAATTGACTCCTCGCGAATCCATGTTCTGGAGCAGGGAAAGACCTACTCCCTTTAAGTCGGGCTGACCGTCCTCCCTGAATCATCGGGCGGGCCCTCCCGCCCCGCCGCGAGCCAGCCAAGCCTCAAGCGCCGGGAGGGTGTCCAGCAGAGTCTCCCCTACAACCCCGAGGCTCCGCGGTGAGAGTTTATCCAGGGTGTCCTCGGAGGTGTGCCAGTAAGGACCGTAGTCGAAATCGATCAAGAGGGTGGCCGGAATGCCAGCCCGGAGGAACGGGCTGTGGTCATCCTCAACCGCCAGGACTTCGTCCAGGAAGTGGGCCCGGTGCCCGAGGCGCCGGGCGCTCCCCCAAATGAGGTCGGTCAGCCATGAAGTGGCAGCCAGCTCGCGCCGGATGTTCAGAGCCTTGTCTCCGATCATGTCCACCACCACGGAAGCCCGAATCCGGCTGAGCTGGCCGGTCCGCTCAAGCTCGGCGACCATATGGCGGGATCCATAGGTCCCATCCGTGGCGCTCCACTCCCGGCGAGCCTCCTCCCCGTCGAAGAAGACAACCCAGTACGTGAACTCCCGGCGAGCCCGAGTCAGGCTTCGGGCCAGCTCGAGGAGAAGCGCCGCGCTAGAACCGCCGTCGTTGGCCCCCACAAAGCGGAAGGCCGGAAAATACTTGGTGTCGTAGTGGCCGCCCAGGAGAATCACGTCGCGCTGTCGGCTTGGCAGGAGGCCAATCACGTTCACCATCCGGATCGGCCCGTCGGGGGTCCGGGCTGTAAAGGCCTCCTCCCGGACCAGCACGCCCATCTTTTTGAGTTCGCCCACGATGTAGGCCCGGGCTCGGGCAAGAGCGGGGGAACCAGAGGGGCGAGGGCCAAAGGCCACGAGCTGCTCGAGGTGGTTCCAGGAGGCACGTGGGTCAAAGGTCGAGCCCGCCGCGACCAGCCCGATTGAAAGACCGAGGACAAGAAGCACCAGCAGTCCCGCGCAGCGGCGCAGGGTGGGAGATGCCGTCATTCAGGTCTGAAGTGCTGCGGGCAAAGCTCGGCCAGGAGCGCTGCCAGCCCGCCGGACGCTGCGGGTGGTGCCACGCGGTCAGCGGCAGCGCGAACGTGGGCGGGTGAGTGGGGCATGGCAATGCCGAGCCCCGCGGCCTGGATCATTTCCAAGTCATTTTCATGGTCCCCCACCGCGATGACCCGGTCGAGGGGGATCCCGAGGTGGCCAGCCAGGAACCTGAGCGCCGCCCCCTTGGAGGCATCGGCGGGGATGAGTTCCAGGTAGTTCACCCGGCTTAGCACCAGCCGGGCGGTCCCGACGACCGGGGCCAGCTCCTCCCTGAGTCTCGAGAGCGCGGCGGGCTCGCCGATGAAGAGACACTTTACGAAGGAGTGTTCGCGAAGGAATGTTTCTCGATGGGCGATCTCTACCGCATCGAGCGCCTGCTCCTCGCAGTAGGTGTGGATCGGACGGGTCTTTTTCAAGCAGTAGAGGGCGTCATCCTGGTAGAAGAGAGGGTCGACCGGGGCATTGGTGTAGATGGGGTAGGTTTGCCAGGCGAGCCCCCGGGGCAGCGAACGGGTATAGAGCGCAACCCCGTTGAGGGGGTCTCGGACCAGGGCGCCGTTATAGAGGATCACCGGACTGGAGATCCCGAAGCGCTCCCAGTACGGGCGGCTTGCCGGGGGCATCCGCCCAGTGGCAAAGGTCACCCGGAGCCCGCGCGCCATTGCCCGCTTGAGCCCCGCCTCGAGTGCCGGATCCACCCGCATGGCGGAGTCGAGGACGACGCCGTCCAAGTCGAGAACCACAAGGTCAAAGGGCATCGTGCCTGAAGCGGGCCGCGCACTCGGGGCTGCAAAAGTACTGGGTGTTCCCATCGATGCTCTTGGTGATGGCCTTGGAGCGTACGATATAGGTCTGGCAAACAGGATCCTTCACCAGCTCATCGCGAAGCGCCCGCGGCCTGGGCCGGGCCGCCGCGCCAAAGGCATCGGTGAGGCGCCGCCTGAGTATCCGCCTCAGCACAGGCCAGAGGAGAAAGCCGAGGAAGAGTGCCCAGCCAAAAAGGATGAGGCCACGCATTGGGGATCAGGGATTCTCCAGACGGATGGAAAGCGCGCTCAGGAATTCCAGATCCTCTGGAGTGAGCCTGAGGGATGAGCCTGGCTCGCTGCCCTCTAGGAAGACCCGCGTCTCGGCGCCACGTTTGAGGATCTCTGCCACAAGAGCGCGAGCGGCCTCGCTGGCGGCCAGCGACACCTCGGTGGCCCGAATGAGACTGTCCATCAATTCCTGAATATGCTCATTCTGGGACATGGAGGAGTCCGTTCGCGAGTACCATACCGGCCGGAGCGGGCCCTGTCAACGTGGTGTACTCGCTTTCGCCCCGCGCGTCAGGCTTGGCCTGACTCTC
>CAYFIG010000143.1:1598-5665 GCA_964342905.1 uncultured bacterium | reverse complement strand
CCGTGAGTTGGCTTGAGTGGCTTCGGCTCCGCGGACGCCCGCCGACCAAGCGGGCCCTGGTGCTTACGGGCGGAGGCGTCATCGGTGGGATGTATGAAGTTGGGGTCCTGGCAGCCTTGGACGAGTCGCTCGAAGGCTTTCGGACCAACCACTTCGACATCTACGTAGGGGTCAGCGCTGGCTCGGTGGTGGCCTCGCTCCTGGCCAACGGGATCCGGCCCCTTGAGCTCTATAAGATTCTGGACCAGGGGTTGCCCGACCCCATGAACTTCGAGCGAAGCGCGGTCTATGACCGGCGTTCGCTCGGCCGGGCCGCGAAGAGGTTCGGAACGCTCCTCTGGGTCATCGGAAAGAACATCCTCACGGGGTTTCGAAGCTCGGTCCCCGACCTCCTCTCCAAGGCCCAGGGAGAGCTGCCGGCCGGGTTTTTCTCTCTCGAACAGCTCGAGGCGTATATGCGCCGGACCTTTGAGGCCAAACGGCTCTCCAACGACTTCCGCGCGTTGCCGCGCACCCTCTTAATTCCCGCCGTGGACTTGGATCGCGCCGAGCGCGTTGTCTTCGGCCTTGGGGCGCTGGCAGAGGTCCCGATCTCCAAGGCCATCGCCGCCTCCTCTGGAATCCCCGGCTTCTTCGAACCCTACACGGTCAACGACCGCGACTACGTGGACGGCGGGATCGGATATGCGGCTCACGCCGACCTGGCCATTGAGCTCGGGGCTCGGCTCGTGGGGGTGGTGAATCCACTGGTCCCCCTGGTGGGGCGGGATGCGGCGGCCACGGAGCACCTGAAGGCGCGAGGGCTCTACTCAATCCTGGAGCAGACCAGCCGGATCACCAGCCAGCACCTCCTCGAGCTGGGTCTCCGGGAGCTTCAGGCCAAGCACCCCAAGGTGGAGATCTTCCTCCTCCAGCCCGAAGCCAAGGAGACCCCGCTCTTCGGCCCGTCAATGAGCTTTGACGCCAGCCGTACGGCGCTCCGCTTTGGCTACACGTCCACCCGCGAGTGGCTGGCTGGGCGAGGGGAGACGTTCATGCGGCGTTTCCACCTAGCGGAAACTACCTCCGCACCCTCTCCCGCTCCGCCTTCGCCTTCAAACCCGTCTGGCGACCCAGTGACAAACCAGCCTGTCTAGGCGTTGGCGCCTCTCGCCGCCGCGCCTCCCTCCCATGACTCAGTACCAGTGGAGCTTGGTGCTCGGGACCGTGGCAGGGGTCGCAGACCTGCTGGGCGCGCTGATTCTGACCCAGAAGGCCCACTGGGACCGCACCGTTCTCAAGTACTGCGTGGCCGTGGGGGCGAGTTTTATGCTGGCCGCGGCGTTCGTCCGCATGCTCCCCGAGTCAACCGAGCGGCTCCCCCACGCCTTCTTCTTCGTCCTGGTCGGGTACTTTGGAATCCACCTCTTCGAGCATATCGTGGCGCCGCATTTCCACTTCGGCGAAGAGGAGCATCCTGAGGCGCTCCTGAACCCCTCGGTAGGCTATCTCGCGCTCCTGGGCCTCGGTGTCCACACCTTCTTCGATGGCGTGACCATCGCCTCGGGGTTTCTGGTGGGTCCCTCGCTGGGCTTCCTGCTGTTTTTTGCGGTCGTGCTCCACAAGCTCCCTGAGGGGTTCACCATCGCCTCTGTGATGCTCGCCTCGGGGCGGAGCCGCGCGGCCGCCGCCGGAGCCGCCGGGCTCCTGGGTGGGTCCACGATCCTCGGAGTATTCCTCACCTCGCTCTTCGCGCAGTTCGGCGGGTACGCTCTGGCGCTGTCGGCAGGCGTGACCATCTACGTGGCCGCCTCAGACCTGATCCCCGAGGTCAACCGGGAGCGGAGTCCAGGGCTAGCGTGGGCCGTGTTCGGTGGCCTGGGGCTCTTCGCCCTCGCGGACTGGGCAGTCTCCTCCCTCGGCTTGCACTGATTTCGCCGACGACCTCCGTCACCCCAACCGTTCTCCTGGGACCGCAAGTTGCTGCTCCCGGCAGGACGGTGTATTCTGGTGCACCATTGGGGAGACCACGTGACCAGAAAGACAGACATGGCCGAGCGCGCGCAGGTCCGTCACGCGATCACTGAAGGAGACGCTGGCAGGTGAGGGGGAGGGGGAAAATGAGGAAGGCGATCCTGGTCCTCCACGGCCCGAACCTCAATCTTCTGGGAACCCGTGAGCCGGAGGTGTACGGACGCCTCACGCTGGCCCAGGTGAATCGGGAGATCCAGCGCTACGGCAAGCGCCGCGGGGTGCGGGTTCAGTGCCGCCAGTCCAACCACGAGGGCGAGCTGATCGACGCCATCCAGACGGCGGAGCGCCAGGGATTTGGCGCGATCGTGTTTAACCCGGGCGCCTTTACCCACTACTCCCTGGCGCTCCGAGACGCCGTGGCCGCGATCCGGCTTCCCGTGATCGAGGTGCATCTCTCCAACGTTCACGCCCGCGAGGAGTTCCGCAGCCGTTCGGTAATCGCGCCGGCCGCCAGGGGCCAGATCTCGGGCTTCGGTCTTCAGAGCTACCTCCTCGGCGTGGAGGCCGCCCTCGGAGTCCTCGAGGGGCAGCGGTGAATGGAGCGGCCCGAGCAGCGTCTAACCCGCGGCGTGGGAATGGCGGATGAGATCGCAGTGTGAGCTAGGACGAACGGGAACTCATCGCGAGGTGCCAGGCGGGAGATTTGGCCGCCTTCGAGCCGTTGGTGGAGAAGTACCGCCAGCGGGTTTGGCGCCTGGTCTATCAGGTGCTGAGAGATCGTGAGGAGGCGTGGGACGTGGCCCAAGAGGCCTTTGTCAGAGCGTACCAGTCGCTCCCGGGGTTCCGGGGACAGTCTGCCTTCTACACCTGGCTCTTTCGAATCGTGGTGAACCTGGCCACCGACGGCCGCCGCCAGCAGCGCGTCCGGGCCAGGGCGTTCAGAGGCGAGCCAGTCCCGGATGACTCATGGGAGCAGACCACCGCCGACGCTGGACCAACCCCTGACCAGGAAGCCAGCCACGCCCAGGAGCGAGAGCGGATCACTCGGGCATTGGATTCCTTGCCCGCTCACTACCGAACGATTATCATTCTCAGTGACGTTGAACGGTTGTCCTACCGCGAGATCGCGGAGGTGCTAGGCTGCCCCATCGGGACTGTGATGTCACGCCTGCATAACGCTCGGAAGCGTCTCCGGGCCTTGCTCGGACCGTTGCTCGGCCTCCTGCTCGCCCTCTGGCTTGCGCTTGGCATCCCGCTCGCGGCGGCCCAGCCGCCCGCCATTCCCGTGACTGCCCGAATCCTTTGGGCCTCGAACGCGCCCTCGGGAGGCGCACCGCCGAGTAGCGGACAGGCCCTGGTTCCGGGCACGCGGCAGCCGGACGAGGCGTTTCGTCGTCACGTCAGTCGCCTCCGCCAGGTCTTTGGCTATCAGAGCTACGAGCAGCTGGACCCCATCCGTGCCGAGATTCCTCTGGGTGCCCCGCAGCGCTTTGCCCTCCCGGGAGGACGCGAGCTCGACCTTCGCCCGTCAGCGGTGAAGGGCTCGGTTGTCCGGATGGATATCAAGATCCTGAACCGAGGAACTCCCGAAGTTTCCCTCGTGGCCGATGTACCGCCCAATCGGCCCGCCTTGGTGGGAGGTCCCCCGTATGGGGGCGGCGTGCTGATCATCGCGATCACCGCCCGACCCGAGTCGCCACCATGAGCGAAGAGAAATACTGGAAGGAACGGGCCCGGATCGAGCAGGGTCACGTCAAGTACCGGGACAAGCTGAAGGAAGAAGGCAAGCTCTTCGTCCGGGACCGCCTGAAGCTCCTGCTGGATCCCGGCACCGAGTTTGAGGAAGACTGGCTCTTCGCCCGGAGCCAGGAGCCCGAGACCCCAGCCGACGGCGTGGTTACCGGTGTGGGAAGAGTGGGCGGCCGCACCGTCTGCATCATGGCCAACGACTACACCGTAAAGGCAGGCTCATGGGGGGAGAAGACAGTCCAGAAGGTCATCCGGCTCCAGGAGAAGGCGATGCGCCTCCAGGTCCCACTCCTCTACCTGGTGGATGCCGCGGGAGCCCGTATCTCGGAGCAGATCAGGGTGTTTCCCGGGCGCTACCATGGCGG
>CAYFIG010000143.1:0-1588 GCA_964342905.1 uncultured bacterium | reverse complement strand
CATCTTCTACAACGAGGTCCAGCTCTCGGGCGTCGTGCCCCAGGTCTGCGTCCTCTTCGGCCCGTCCCCGGCAGGTTCGGCCTATCTTCCCGCGCTCACCGATCTCGTCATCATGGTGGACGGCAAGGCTTCGCTCTACGTCGGTTCCCCGCGGATGGTGGAGATGGCGATCGGGGAAAAAGTGACCCTGGAGGAGCTGGGCGGGGCCCGCATGCACTGCACCGTGTCCGGATGCGGCGACATCCTGGTGACCTCGGACGAGGAGGCGATCGAGACGGCCAAACGCTACCTGACCTATATACCCCAGAACTGGCGGGAGCGCCCGCCGGTCGCCGAGGCCGTTGAGCCCGCCCCGGGCCGTTCGATCGACGAAATTGTGCCCTACGACCAGCGGAAATATTTCGACATGTACGAGGTCATCGACCGGATCATCGACGCCGGCTCCTGGTTCGAGATCAAGCGCCTGTTTGCCCAGGAGGTGATCACGGGTCTGGCCCGCGTGGGTGGGCGCGCGGTTGGCATCGTGGCAAATCAGCCTCGGGTCAAGGGCGGAGTCCTGTTCGTGGACTCCTCAGACAAGGCGGCCCGTTTTATCTGGCTCTGCAACGCCTATAACATCCCGCTGATCTACCTGGCCGACGTCTCGGGCTTCATGGTCGGCTCGAAGGTGGAGCGGGCAGGGATCATCCGCCACGGCGCCAAAATGATCTTCGCCACGGCTCAGGCCACCGTGCCGAAGATCTGCGTGGTGGTCCGCAAGTGCTACGGGGCCGGGCTCTACGCCATGTGTGGTCCGGCCTACGAGTCGGACGCCACGCTGGCGCTCCCCCAGGGGCAGATCGCCATCATGGGGCCTGAGCCGGCGGTCAACGCGGTCTACTACAACAAGATCATGGAGCTGCCCGAGGCCGAGCGCGCGGAGTTCGTGCGGCGGAAGCGCGAGGAGTTCCAGGCGGACATCGACATCTATAAGCTGGCTTCGGAGATGCTTGTGGACGACATCGTACCGGGCTCTCAGCTCAGGGCCGAGCTGATCAAGCGGCTCACCTACGCCGACACTAAGCAGGCTCAATTCCCACCCCGCCGTAACGGCGTCTATCCGGTGTAGGGGAAATGCCGATGGGCACTTTTTCGGTCAAGGTCACAATCGCGAACCCCCTGAATCCCGATCGGTCGGTCACGGTAGACTGTCTGGTCGATACCGGAGCTGCCTATAGCCAGTTGCCCCGGTCGCTCTTGGCCTCGATCGGGATCGAGCCGTTCGACGAGCGTCGCTTCGTCATGGCCGATGGTCGACGAGGAACCTGCCCAGTCGGGAAGGCCGACTTCCTCGTAAACGGCCGCCAGACGCCCACTCTCGTCGTTTTCGGAGAAGAGACTGCGCCCCCACTGCTTGGCGCCATGACGCTCGAAGGTCTCGGGCTCGGCGTTGACCTGCTCGCGCGCCGGTTGATTCCGATCGACCTCCCGTTGGCCTGATGCCGACCCTATGGAACCGCTTCCGCCGCTGATGTCGCCTGAGTGGCTGCGGGTCTGGACAATTGCTGTCTCCCTCGCCAGCCTCTTTTTCATTCTCCCCCACGTCGTT
>CAYFIG010000142.1:0-5688 GCA_964342905.1 uncultured bacterium | reverse complement strand
CCGCGATCTCGGAGATGGTCCTCACCCTTCAGAAGGAGGTGGCGGAGCGCGTGGCGGCACTGCCGGGCGGGAAGCGCTACGGCGCGCTCTCGGTGCTGACCCAGCTCTACTGCGAGGTCCGCGTGGTCATGACGATCGCCCCTGGGGCCTTCAGGCCGCCGCCCAAGGTGGACTCTGCCGTCCTTCACCTGCGGGTCCTTCAGGCCCCGTGCGTGCCAGTGGGCGATGAGCGCGGGTTTCAGCGCGTGGTCAAGGCGGCGTTCAGCCAGCGGCGGAAGAGCCTGGCCAATGCCCTGGCAGCGGGGCTTCGCCTGCCGGTGGACACCGCTCGGGCGCGGCTGGCCGAGGCCGGGATCGACCCGACCCGACGCGCCGAGACCCTCTCGCTCCACGAATTCGCCCGCTTGGCCGCCTCTTTTGCAGCGCAAAAAGCTTTCGCTGGAAGCCAGGGCCTGTGATAGAAACGCGATATATGTGGCAGCGATCCCGGCGAATCATCTTCCGGACCGCGATCGTGGCTGGCGTGCTCGTCTCCGTCTCGCCATCGCGGCTCGCCGAACCTCCGGCTCCGGTTATCACCACGAGCCGGGCTCCCATTGGAAAGGGCGGCACGTTCCTGGTGGCGCTCCTCCGCCAGGGCCTGGAGGTTCCCGCGGCGTCGCGGATCGTCGCCGGGCTGGCGAAGCGGGTGGATTTCACCCGGGTGCGCCCCAGCGACACGATCGAGGTCACCAAAGACGATCAGGGAACGGTGCTCGGCGTCACCTATCGGGTGACACCATGGGATCGCTACGAGGTCTGGCGGCGGGGAGGACAGTGGGTGGTGCGGAAGGTCTCGATCCCGGTGGATTTCCGCGTGGAGCTGTTCAGCGGGATCATCCGGACGTCGCTCTTCGACAGCCTGGACCAGGTCGGCGAGGCGCCGCAGCTTGTGTTGAAGTTCGTCGAGATCTTTTCCTGGGATTTCGACTTTGCGGCGGACTCGTGGCCCGGCGATCGCTTCCGGCTGCTCGTGGAGAAGCGCTACGCAGACGGGAAGTTTGCGGAGTACGGCCGCATCCTCATCGCCCAGTACGAGCACGAGGGCCGCCGGCTCACCGGGATCGCGTTCACGCCGAAGGCTGGCCGTGCCGGCTTCTACGACCCGGAAGGGCGCTCAATGCGAAAGAGCTTCCTCCGCTCCCCGCTTGAGTTCACCCGGATCACCTCGGGGTACTCCCTCTCCCGCCATCACCCCATTCTCGGCGGCGTCCGGCCCCACCTGGCCGTTGATTACGCGGCGCCTCCCGGGACTCCCGTCCGCACGGTCGCCGACGGCGTGGTGACGTTCGCCGGCTGGAACGGGGGGTACGGGATCTCGGTGAGGGTACGACACCGGGCAGGCTACGAGACGATGTATAACCACCTCTCCCGGATCGGGAGAGGAATCCGACGCGAGGTTGGGGTCGCGCAGGGGCAGGTCATCGGCCATGTCGGCTCGACCGGCTTGTCCACCGGCCCGCACCTCGACTACCGGGTCATGAAGCGCGGGTCTTTCGTGAACCCCCTGGGAGAGAAATTCCTCCCCGGAGCGCCCGTCCCCGCCGAAGAACGCACGGCCTTTCTCGGTGTGCGAGATGCTCTCTTGAAGCGCCTGGATCAGGAGGCGCCCTTTCCCGCTTCCCGCACGTGAGCCCTCGCCGCCCCAATTTTATGGGGGTGGGGGACCGGGGTGGTAAGATAAAGGGACCGATTTGATAGGAGCTTGCCCTCCGTGAGCGCCACCGTTCGTCCCGTGTCCACTCCCGCCGACGAAGCCTCCGAACCCGCGCTTCGCCTGATCCCCCTCGGAGGGCTGGGCGAGATCGGGCTCAACATGATGCTCGTGGAGTCGGGGGAGGACCTCCTTGCCGTGGACTCGGGCCTCATGTTTCCCGACGACGAGATGCTGGGGATCGACTACGTGATCCCCGACTTCGCCTATCTCCTCGGCAAGCGGCAGGCGCTCCGGGCCGTGATTCTGACCCACGGTCACGAGGACCACATCGGCGCCCTGCCATACCTTCTCCGCGAGGTCAACGTTCCCATCTTCGGGACTCCCCTGACCCTGGCCTTCGTGGCCGACCGGCTCGCCGAGCATGGGCTCTTGGAGCGAGCCGACCTCCGGCCAATCCGTCCGCGCGAGGCTGTGGAGCTAGGGTCGTTTCGCGTCGAGGCGATCCGCGTCACCCACTCGATCGCTGACGGCATCGGCCTCGCCATCGAAACCCCTGTCGGCACCATTGTCCACACCGGCGACTTCAAGCTCGACTCGAGCCCCATCGACGACCAGCACCCGGACTACCAGAAGTTCGCCGAGCTAGGGGAGCGCGGGGTGCTGGCCCTCCTCTCTGATTCCACCAACGTGGACCGCCCCGGCCATACGCCCTCGGAGTCCGAGGTGGGCCGGTCCTTGGCCGTGCTCTTCGAGAAGGCGCCGGGACGGATCATCATCGCCACCTTCGCCTCCCACATCCACCGGATCCAGCAGGTGCTGGACCTGGCGGCCCGCTTTGGCCGGAAGGTCACTCTCCTCGGCATGAGCATGGTGGGCAACGTGCGGATCGCCTCGGAGCTGGGCTATCTGAGGGTCCCCGAGGGAACGCTGGTGCCGCTCGAGGAGCTGGCCGAGCTGCCCGCGCGCCGGCAGGTCATCCTCTCCACCGGAAGCCAGGGCGAGCCCAACTCCGCCATCGCGCTGATGGCGTCCGAGGAACACAAGGACGTCCAGGTGGAAGAGGGGGATCTGGTGATCCTCTCGGCCCGGATCATCCCCGGAAACGAGCGGACCATCGGAAGGGTCATCAATCAGCTCATGCGCCTCGGCGCAGAGGTCCTCTGGGAGGACGTGGCGTTCGTCCACGTCTCGGGCCACGCCTGCCAGGAGGATCTGAAGCTCATGCTGAACCTGACCCGGCCGCGCTACTTCATCCCGGTCCATGGCGAGTACCGGCACCTGGTCGCCCATGGCAGGCTGGCGGAGTCGCTCGGGCTCCCGCGGGAGCGGATCTTTGTCATCGAGGACGGCATGGGAGTGGAGCTGACCAAGACCTCCGGCCGGGTGCTGGGCCGATTCCCCGCTGGCAGGGTCTTTGTGGATGGCAAGGGGATCGGTGACGTGGGCGCGGTGGTGCTGCGCGACCGCCAGCTCCTGGCCCAGGACGGCATGGTGGTGGTGGCCCTCACGGTGGATCGGCAGACCGGCAAACTGCTGGCCGGCCCCGAGATCGCCTCGCGCGGTTTCGTGTATATGAAGGAGTCCGAAGAGATCCTGGCCGAGGTCAAGGCGGCGGTGCGGGACGCCCTGGCCGAGCGAGACCCCGAGGCGTCCGCTGACAGAGAGCTGCTTGGGTCGCTGGTGAGGAGCGCGGTGCGGCGCTTCATCAACCAGCGCTTCCAGCGCAAGCCGATCGTGCTCCCCATTGTTCTGGACGTGTGATGGCGAGGAGGAAACGCGAGCCGCGTCGCTGGATCCGTGAGGTGAGGGGAATTGTGGCCCTGTGTCTGGCCGGGTTCGGGGTCGTGGCCCTGGCCGCCTTCGACCCGAATGCCCGCCCCGCCGGCCAGGCGAGCCCGGTAGGACCGGTGGGGATCTGGCTTGGCTGGGCGTTCTTCTGGGCCTTCGGCTACGCCGGCTACCTCTTCTCGCTAGGGCTGGCCTTCTATGGTCTGAGCGCGTTCGTCCGCCGGAGCGTCCTCACTGGCTGGTCCGCGCTCGTGGGGCTCTTGTTGCTCCTCGTGAGTGCAACCGGGCTCCTGGCCCAAGCCCTCGACACGCCCGGTGAGTTCAGCATCCCGAGGGGCGGCATGATGGGCTTCTGGATGGCCGAGTTGCTTCGGCGCTCTGTCGGCGAGGTCGGCACGCTCCTGGTGCTCCTGACCATCATCCCTGTCGCGCTCCTCTGCTTGACCCAGGTCTCCTATGCGGTTCTCGCCCGGAGTCTGAGCGCGCGGATCGGGCGGCTCCGGCGAACGCGCCGCCGCGTGATCGAGCCCGCACCGGTCCGCACCGAATCGCTCTCGCCGCCGCGGATCGCCGAACCCGAACCCGCGAGAGAGCCCGCGCCTCCTGTCGTCGTAGAGCTGGTCAAGCCCAAGAGCGGGCTCGCCGAGCGCGGGCTCGCCTGGCAGGAGACGTTTGAATTCGGTAGCGACGGCGAGCGCGCCTTCCAGCTCCCGCCCGTTGGGCTCCTCCAGGTCCCGCGGGCCTCCGAGCTAACGCGCACGCGCGAAGAGCTCCAGGCCAACGCCGAGATCTTGAAGCGGAAGCTCGAGGACTTCGGCGTGGAGGGGCGCATTGTTCAGGTGAACCCGGGCCCTGTCATTACCGCGTACGAGTTCGAGCCAGCGGCTGGGATCAAGGTCAACCAGGTCGTAAACCTCGCCGATGACCTGGCCCTGGCGATGAAGGTGGCATCGGTGCGCGTGGTGGGGCCGATCCCCGGACGAGGGACAGTGGGTGTGGAGGTGCCCAACCCCGAGCCCGCGACGGTCTATCTCCGCGAGATCCTGGTGTCCCCTGAGTTCGTCGAGTCCAGGGGAAAACTTCCGCTGGCCCTCGGGAAAGACATCATCGGCAATTCCTACGTGGCCGACCTGACCGCCATGCCCCACCTCCTGATCGCCGGCTCGACGGGAGCGGGGAAGTCGGTGGGGATCAACGCCATGATCTGCTCGATCCTGTACAAAGTCACTCCGGCCGAGGTCCGGTTCCTGATGATTGATCCTAAGCGCCTGGAGCTTGGCGTTTACGACGCGATTCCGCACCTCCTGGCGCCTGTGGTGATCGACCCACGGGAGGCCGCGGCTCGCCTCCGGTGGATCGTGGGGAAGATGGACGAGCGGTACAAGCTTCTGGCCAGCCGGCACGCGCGCAACATCGAGAGCTACAACCGAGAGGTGGCGCCGTCTGAGCGGCTTCCGTACCTGGTGGTGGTCGTCGATGAGCTGGCCGATCTCATGATGGCTTCGGCCGGGGAGGTTCAGAATTCGCTCGTGCGGCTGGCGCAGATTGCGCGCGCTGTCGGCATCCACCTGATCGTGGCCACCCAACGGCCCTCGGTGGACGTGGTCACCGGCCTCATCAAGGCCAACTTCCCAGCCCGCATCGCCTTCCAGGTGGCCTCCAAGGTGGACTCGCGCACCATTCTGGATGCCAACGGCGCCGAGCAGCTCCTGGGGCGTGGCGATATGATCTTCATCCCGCCCGGCGGCTCCCGCCAGGTTCGGCTCCACGGCTCCTGGGTTTCCGAAGAAGAAGTGAAGACCGTCTGCGACTTCCTCCGAACGCAGGGGACGGCCACCTACGAGGAGGTGGAGCTGCCCGAGGAAGAGAGCGCGAGAGAGGGCGGAGAAACGGCCCAGCGCGACGAGAGCTACTGGGAGGCTGTCCAGCTGGTGATCGCCCAGCGCCAGGCGTCCATCTCCTTCATCCAGCGGCGGCTCGGTCTCGGCTACCCGAAGGCGGCGCGCTTCATCGACATGATGGAGCAGGACCGGATTATCGGTCCTGGGCAGGGCGCGAAGCCGCGCGAGATTCTGGTCGGCCCCGACTACGTGGCTAAGCGCGGCAAGTAACCTCTGATGCGGCTCTTGCTGTTTCTCCCTCTCCTAGCCCTTGCCGCCGCGAGTCCGGTACGCGCCGAGACGCTGGACGAGGTGGTGGAAGGG
>CAYFIG010000141.1:0-5815 GCA_964342905.1 uncultured bacterium | reverse complement strand
GGAGACATCCTCCACCGGGCTCTCTCCATTCCGGAGCCGGGCGACCCGCGCCGGATCGGAATCGAGCCCGAGCACCCGAAAGCCGGCCTTCCCAAAGGCCACGGCCAGCGGGAGGCCAACGTAGCCAAGGCCGACGATCCCCACGGCGGCGCGGCGGTCCTCGATCGACTGGCGAAGCGCTCGGGCGGTCTCGCTCATGCGGTCCATTTTACCCGACCTGCGCCAAGACTTGGCGGATCGTGCTCGCCACCGCTTCGACCTCGGCTTCGGTCAATTCGGGGAAGCACGGGAGCGACAGGACCTCCCGCGAGGCCTGCCAGGCACGCGGGAACTCCCGCTCAGCGTGGCGGCTTCCAAAAACGGGTTGGGCCGGCAGGGGAAGCGGGTAGTGGAGCGCTGTGCCCACGCCGAGATCGGCGAGCGCCTTTGCCAGGGCATCCCGCTGGGGGAAGCGTACCGTGTAGTGGTGATAGACGTGGCGCGCCAGCGGGCGCTCGACCGGAAGCGTGAGCGGGAGCCCGGAGAGCAGGCTCGTGTAGCGGGAAGCCAGGCGCCGTCGCGCCTCGATCCACTCGGGCAGGTGGCGGAGCTTGACCCGGAGGAGCCCGGCCTGGAGCTCGTCCAGCCGGCTACTCCAGCCGAGCTCAAGATGGTGGTACTTCTCTTCCGCCCCGTGATTGCGAAGGCGGCGCACACGCCCGGCAAGGTCGTCCCGATCAGTCACCACCATGCCGGCATCCCCGCACGCCCCCAGGTTCTTCGTCGGATAAAACGAGAGGCACCCGGCCTCGCCCCAGCTTCCCACCGGCCTTCCGGCGTAGGTGGCGCCGAGGGCCTGAGCTGCGTCCTCGACCACCTGGACGCCGTGGGCCTGAGCGATCCGGGTCAACTGGTCAACGGGAGCAGGGTGGCCGTAGAGATGGACAGCCACGATGGCCTTCGTGCGAGGGGTAAGCGCGCGCTGGACGAGGTCGGGGTCGAGGGCATAGGTGTCCAGCTCGATGTCCACGAAGATCGGAGTCGCGCCCACCTGGAGGATGGCGGAGGCCGAAGCCACAAATGAGAAGGCGCTGGTAATGACCTCATCGCCGGACCCGACGCCGAGGGCCCGCAGAGCCAGGGCCAGCGCATCCGACCCCGAGGCCACCCCGACGCCATGGCGAACGCCGCTGAGGCTGGCCACCTCGGTTTCAAGGGCCCGCACCTCGGGTCCCAGGATAAAGCGAGACGAGCTGAGGACCCGCTCCATCGCCTCAAGGAGCTCTGTCCTGAGCGCTCGGTGCTGTCGAGTGAGATCAATCTGCGGTATCACCGGTGCCGTCCCAATGAACTTCGCATGACTGCGTCACTGGGCCCACCCGGCCGAAGGCCGGCGTCCGACCGCCCCGAGCCCAAGGAGATTGACGCCAAAGCGAAACTCGTTCTCGTTACGAGCCCGGTCGATGTACTCCAGCACAATGCCCCAGCACTGAAAGTGAAGGTCCAGGCCGAAGCGGCTCTCCACAACTGTCCCGCTCCGTGTGTCCCAGTTGGTCCCACCGCGGACGTCCAGGTAGCGCGACACCTTCGCCTGGATCTGTCCCCGGACGAAGTCGACCCGTTCCCGGTCGTTGAAGCGGGTGCCGAGCGTTGCGGTGACGTCCCGGATGGAGGCGGCGACGTCGGTATTGAGGCTCTCAAACCCGCGGCCGTGGAAGTTGTAGCTCGTATCCCCTCGGAGGCTGAAGACCCGGTTGGGCTGGACGATCAGCTGACCCAGAAGGTCGCCAAGGCGTTCGGAGGAGGACTTGTCAGGCGGAAGGTCGTAGGTCTGAGCCAGTACGAGGCGGATCAGTTCCCATCGGACAGCCTCCTGCCCCTGACTCGCTACGCTCTTGGCGTTTAGCCGATTGGTCACCGAGTAGGTCAGCCGACTGGTCCTTCCGATGTTGTCAATGCCGAGTTCAGACAGGGGGGGAGAAGCCGCGTTGACGGTGCCGCCTCCGGGGTCGAACTGGGGGATATCTTTCTGGTTCACCCCCTGGATGGCCGTGTAGTTCACCCGGGGCTCGATCAGATGCTGAAGGCGGGCAATCCCGCCAACCCCGTCCACGTCAAAGACGCGCGAAACGTGGGCCTCAGCATCGGCCCCAAGCTCGCCCAGCGCGCGAACCCGGGAGGCATCCTTGGTCACTTCCACTTCGATTTGGCCGTCTCGAGTCAGGCGCTTGCCCGCCACCCGCGTGTCGTAATAGGTCGCGCGGCCGCCGACGAACGGGGTCAGCGTAAAGAGCCCGCCGGCCGAAAGCGGGAGGAACATTCGGGGGTGGAGGTCCAGCCTGCGGCCGTCGGACCCCTCATCGCGGACGAAGTTCACAAAGCTCGCGTGCGCCTCATAGAGGAGCCCCGGAATCCCGGGCACCGGTTGGCGCGCCCCTTCGAGCCGCAGTTCGGGGAGCCGTTGGAGCTCGACGCGCTGTCGGGTCGTGAGATCCTGGTACCACCGGGCATTGGCCACGAGGTTCCACGTGTCCCAGCGCTGGATGACAAACAGGTTGGACTCCGCCCGCTGGCGGCTGCGCTCATCGAGCCGGTCTCCGTACTCGCGGAAGAACCGATCGTCAGAGACGACGTTGAGGTCAGCTCTGACGGTCAGACGCGGGGTGATCTGCCACTCGTGTTTGAGGCTTCCGGTTCCCCGGTCGTCGTCAACCCGCAGACTTTCTCGAATAAAGAAGCCACTCGCGGAGCCTCGGTTCGATTCAGAGAGGACGTACCGGTATTCGCCTCCCACCCCCACCCCACGCTTGGCGAAGGTATCCAGGGAAAGCGTAAGGTCCTGGCTGTCTGAAATGGCCCAAAAGAACGGAACCTCGGCGAAAACGCCCTTCCGGCTGGAGACCCCCAGCCTGGGGAAGAGGAAGCCGGTCTGGCG
This sequence comes from uncultured bacterium, assembly GCA_964342905.1. Taxonomy (GTDB): domain Bacteria; phylum Methylomirabilota; class Methylomirabilia; order Rokubacteriales; family CSP1-6; genus CAYFIG01. The sequence continues at coordinate 2,901 of CAYFIG010000141.1, read as the reverse complement.
CTCGCGGCGGATGGCCGCGGCGAAGAAGGGGATCCAGGGGATCAGCGGCACGCGCCCCACCCAGAACGAGGCGTTACGTCCCACCACATAGTCATCGAGGTGCAGGGTGGCCTGCTCGGCGTGGAAGGCCCAGGCCGGCGGGTCGCCCTCACAGGTCGTGAACACGCCCCGCCGAATCCCGTACACCCGCTCGTCGATCCGCTCCATCCGCTCCCCGGTGAGCCGGTAGTAGGGGTCGGAAAAGGCCGAGGCATTATGAACGACACCCGTCCCGGTCTTGAGGTTGTACTCGATCTGGTCGCCGAGGAGGCGGTCTTCCCCATCGTAGAAGATGGCCCGTCCCGCGGCCACGGCCTCACCGGTCTTCCGGTTGTACTCTACCCGATCAGCGGTGAGCCGGCTGGCGCCGCGAGTGATTTCCACATTACCGGTGGCGATCAGGAGGCCGTCCTCTCCCACCTGCTCGATCCGGTCGGCCAGAATGCGAATCTCTCCTCCTGGCTCCTTTAGGGTAAGGGGTGGTTGAGCGATCGCGGGGCGGGCAAGACAGAAGCCGGCTACAACCAGAAGAAGGAGGAGGGTCCTCGCGGAAAGTCGGACCATGGGTGTCTCGTGAGTGCCTATGAATAAAGGGATTCTATGCTATCGCCCCCCTTTCGATTTCGCAAGGAATATCACGGCCTCCCGCCGCCTCCCTCAGGACATCTGCCACACAGAAGAGCGACCCCGTGACACAAACTATGGGTGTCGCGGGTGGGTTAAGCGCCACGGATAGGGCTTGAGTCACGTCGGCAACCACTTCCACCCGGCTGTCGCTCGGCGGCAGGAGTGCCCCAAGCTCGTCGGGCAGCGTAGCTCGCGGGTTAGAGGACGCCGTCAGGATCAGCCGGGTTGCAAGGGGCGCTAGAGCTTTCAGGATCCCCGCCTTGTCTTTGTCCGAAGAGATGCCGACGATGAGGGTCTTGGCCGCGCCGGGGAAGTACTCCTCGAGGGCGAGAGCCAGGGCCTGGGCGCCGGCGGGGTTGTGGGCGCCATCCAGGATCACCCAAGGGTCGCGGCCGAGCACTTGGAAACGCCCGGGCCAGCTGACGCGGGCGAGCCCCTGGCGGATTGCACCACCGGCCACCTGAACGCCGGATGCGCCGAGGGCCTTGACGGTCGCCACGGCGAGTAGGGAGTTTTCGGCCTGGAATCCTCCGAGGAGCGGGACGAAGCAATCCGACAATCCCCAGCCCGGGCCGGAAAAGTCCAAGCGTTGGCCGGAGAGGTCACGAGCGCGAACGTGCACTGCCAGATCCCGACCGTGGAGCCAGAGCGGCACGCCAGCCCGTTCAGCCTGGGCAAGCAGAATTTGGATCACCTCCGGCGCCTGGGCCGCGGCTGTAGCCCGACCGCTCCTGAGGATGGCAGCCTTTTCGCTTGCGATCTGCTCGAGCTGCCAGCCGAGGAAGGCCTGGTGGTCGTAGTCGATTCGGGTGATCACTTCGGCCTGGGGACACCCGACGGTTGTTGCGTCAAGCCGGCCTCCAATCCCGACCTCGAGCACCGCCCACTCGACGCGCTCCCGCGCAAAGTGGTCCAGGGCCAGGATGGTGGCCGCCTCGAACATGGTGGCGTCCAGCCGCGCGATCAGCGTTCCCAGGGCATCCACGGCGTCCGCGACGGCTTCCTCCGAGATGGCGCTCCCATTCACGCGGATCCGCTCGCGGAACGAGCAGAGGTGTGGAGAGGTGTAGAGGCCCACGCGGTGGCCCGCGGCCTTGAGGATCCCGGCGATCATGACCGCTACGGAGCCTTTGCCGTTAGTCCCCCCAACCTGAACGATCGCGTACTGGCGCTCCGGATGGCCCAAGGCCTCCAGCAGTGCCTCGACTCGCTCGAGGCCGGGACTCATGCCGGCCTGCTCCCCGCCCCGAAGCCCGAGCAGGCGTCCAAGCGCCTCGGCGTACGTCATGGGATAACCCTGGCTGGGTGCGTCACGAAGCCGCGTGTCGAAGCGGAGTCTTGAGAGAAGCGATGAAGCGGCCCACCTCAGGGATGAGTCTCTCGCTCCCGGCGTGAGCTTCTACGAGGCGCACAATTGCTGAGCCGACGATCACACCGTCAGCGTAAGGGGCCACAGCGGTCGCCTGCTCAGGGGTCGAGATCCCGAAGCCCACGCAGATTGGTTTGGTAGTGACCGCGCGCAGGTCTCTCAGGTACTGAGCCAGATCGGGAGGAAGCTCGGGGCGGGTGCCGGTGACGCCGGTGAGGGAGACCGCATAGACAAACCCACTGCTCTTTCTCGCGATCATGCGCATCCGCTCGGATGGCGAGGTGGGGGCCACGAGGTGGATGAGGTCAAGACCGGCGGCTCGGGTTTCTGATGACAGCGGCTCCGCTTCCTCAGGCGGAAGGTCGGCTACGATCACGCCATCCACACCCGTTTCGACCGCGGTTTGGGCGAAGGCCTTGAGGCCGAAGGCCAGCACGGGATTGTAATAAGTCAGGAGAACCAGGGGGACGGGCACTTCTCCCCGGGCCTCGCGCGCCAGCTCAAGGACCCGAGGGAGGGTCACTCCGGAGGCCAGGGCCCGCTGGGAGGCGCGCTGGATCACGGGGCCGTCGGCCAGCGGGTCGGAGAAGGGAATCCCGAGTTCGATCAGGTCTGCACCCTGGCGCGCCGCTTCGCTCAGGAGCTGTCGGGTGATTTGAAGCGATGGGTCCCCCGCGGTGAAGTACGGGATCAGCGCGCGCTCCCCACGCTTCCTGAGCCGGGTAAAACTGCTGGCGATTCGGCTCATCGGCCCTCCAGGGCTTTTGTTCGAGGATCCGCCGTGCGATGCTTGAGCTTCTGCCAGAGCGGATCTTTCTCGAGAATCTGGACGGTCTTCCGGTGTTTATCGGACCAGCCGAGCGCCT
>CAYFIG010000140.1:0-5853 GCA_964342905.1 uncultured bacterium | reverse complement strand
CAATGCCCTTGCCCTCCGCGTCGTCCAGCACGACGCGGCTCACCGCGGCCTGAAAGGCGGACAAGAGAGATTCGATGAAGTCGTAGGCAGGATTGCAGGCACACCGAGCGCGCCCCATCTCTCTGGCGAGGCGATGGGCCTCATGCGGATCAGTGGAGAAGGTGAGCCTGAACCGCTGCTCCACGTCTTCCAGCACCACGATGGCTTTCTGGTGGTCAGCGGAGCAGGCAACGTCCAGGATGCGCATCAGGATCATTGAGGACCTTCGCTATCTCTCCTCAGCGGGGCGATAGCGGATCCGAAGCGGCTCGCGCGTGGACCGGAGAGGCTTCCCGGGAGAGAGGGATCAGGTCCGCGACCGTCGCGCGGTCGAACTCCGCCATGACCTTCTGATGCAGCGCCCGCATCGTCTCGATGATCGCGCAGACAGAGAGGCGGGGGCAGCGGCAGCTCTCGACCTCCACGCACTCGACGAGGCGGACCGGATCATCAATGGCGTGGAAGACGTCGCTAAATGTGATCTCGGACGGGTTTCGAGCCAGGTAGTAGCCTCCATGGGGCCCTTGCTTGGATCCTATAAACCCTGCACGGGAGAGCTTCTGGAGGATCTTGGCGAGGAACTCGTACGGGATGCTGAGCAAGTCGGCCAATTCATCGCAAGAGATCACGCGGGTTCTCTCCTGCGCTGCGAGATAGACGAGAACCACGAAGGCGTAGTCACACTCTCGCGTCAGGCGCATTTCCGGGATTTCCTGTGAGCTGGTGGCGCGGTCCTGCAGGAGGATTGCGTGACGGCACCATACCCCTCTATAGTCGACCTCCTGCATCAAGTCAAGGAAGAGTTTTGAAATTTCCGACTGTTTTGCTCCGATTTTCGCATCGCGAATCTGGGCCATTTGCCCCATAAAAATGAGGCAGGTGACGGATTGCCATTCCCTTTGCAGAACACCTAGGCTAACAGCAAAACGGTCAAGCGTTCGGTGGAGGGTTCGGTGGCAATCGAAGAGCGGTATCCGACGATCCTTCAGGCGGCGCTGGAGACCTTTGCGCGTCGGGGCTACCATCAGGCGTCAATCCGTGAGATCGCACGGATTGCCGATCTCTCGCTCGCGGGCCTTTACCACTACGTGAAGGGGAAGGATGAACTCCTCTTCCTCGTGATCGACCGCTCTCTGGACGGCCTCCTCGCCAAGCTGGACGCCGCGCTGGCGGAGGCAGTGAACCCCGAGGTCAAACTCCTGGCTCTTATCCGCACCCACCTGGAGTTCGCTTTCCATCAAGGGGCGGCGCTCAAGGTCATCAACCGCGACATCGAGGCCCTCGCCGAGCCCCACCGGACCGCCGCGGCCACGAAGCGGCACGCGTACCTCGCGCGCGGCCTGGAGGTCTTGAGCGCTCTGGACAAACACGGGCGCTCCGATGACGAGCTTCTCGACGCGACCAACCTGCTCCTCGGCATGCTCAACGGTATCGCCACCCGTCCGTTCATGGCGCCCTCCGCCAGCTATCGCAGCGTGGCCGAAGTCGTGGAGAACCTCTTCCTTTATGGATTTCTCGGGATGGGCCGGGATTCCACGCCCACGCCTCGCTGGTCGCCCGAACCGTCCAGTGAGAAGGCTGCCCATGTCAGTTGAGGCCGCCATCGAACGCGCCCGTGCTCTTGTCGAAACCCCGGTTGGGCGGGTGGTGGAGCAGTGGAAGCTTGCCCATCCGGCTGCCAAGGCCGTCGGCTGGTTTCCCGTCTATAGCCCTGTCGAGCTGACTCACGCCGCGGGCTTGCTCCCGGTCGGAGTCATGGGCGGAGGCAACCAGATCGAGATCGCCCACGCCGATTCCCGTTTTCAGTCGTTCATCTGCTCCGTTGTCAAGAGCAGTCTGGAGCTGGGCCTCACCGGCCAGCTCAAGGCGCTGGACGGCATGATCTTCCACTCCATCTGTGATCCCGCCAAGAACCTGGCGAGCGTCGTGCGCCGCAACTTCCCTCAGCTCTGGGTGGAGTTCATCCACTTCCCTCAGAATCTCGTCTCGCCACTGGCGGAGGAGTACCTGGTGGCCGAATACCGACGGGTCGTTGAGCACCTGACAGACTTCACCGGACAATCCATTGGGGATGCGGACCTCAGGAGAAGCCTCGCCGTCTACAACGACAACCGCGAACGGGTTCGCCGGCTCTACCAGATCCGGCGGGAATCCCCGCAGCTCCTCTCGGCCACCGAGAGCTACGTGCTCGTGCGGGCGGGGACGCTCATGCCTCCGGAGGAGCACACGGCGCTGCTTGACGAGGTGCTCGACGGGCTGCCCCGCCGAGAGATCCGGCCCAAAGACCGGATCCGGGTGGTGGTTGAAGGCTCGTTCTGCGAGCAACCGCCCCTGGAACTGCTCCAGGCCATCGAGGAGGCGGGGTGCGACATCCTCGACGACGATTTTCTCCTGGGCGCGCGCTGGTTCCTTCACGACGTGCCGGCCAACGGCGATCCCCTCCGGGCCCTGGCGGGGAGCTACATCAACGGGAGCGTAGGCTCCGCGGTCAAGCACGACCTCCGACGGAAAAAGGCTGAGCCGCTCCTCGAAAAGGTCAAGCGCTCCGGGGCCCAGGCCGTCGTGGTGCTGGCGGCCAAGTTCTGCGAGCCGGCCCTCTTCGACTACGCGCTCTACCGCAAGGCCCTGGACGAAGCGACGGTGCCCCACGTCTTCCTCGAGTTCGAGGAGAAGATGTGGGTCTTTGACAAGATCCGGACCGAGGTGGAGACGTTCGTCGAGTCGATGCTCTTCGACTAGGGAGGACGCGATGGCGGCCAGCCGTTACCAAGGGCGGATCCACGAGCTTCAGAAGGAGCTGATGACTCAGTACTACGCGGAGTTGACCCAGGCCGCGGAAACGGGTCAAGGGCACTCCGCCTGGATGCTCATCAGCGGCAATCCTGTGGAGCTGGTCCGCGCATTTGACATGCTTCCAGTGTATCCCGAAGTAAACGCGCTCCAGCTCGGGGTACGGAAGCAGTCATTGCCCCTCATCCAGAAAGCGGAGGAGCTGGGCTACTCCATCGATAACTGCGCCTACGTGAAGGCCGACATCGGTCTCTTCTTCTCCGGCCTCAAGGCCCCGTTCGCCACGATTCCCCGGCCGTCGTTGATCCTTTGCAACTATGTGGGGTGCGGGGTCTACCTCCAGTGGTTCGAGCACCTGGCTGAGTACACGAACGCTCCCATCTTTAACTTGGACATCCCGACCGTCCGGGAGCCATCAGGGCGCGTCCCGCCCGACGATGTTCGATACGTGGTCAAGCAGCTCGAAGAGCTGATCGGTCTCTGCGAACGGATTACCGCGCGGCGGTTCGACGAGGCCAAGCTCAGGCAGATCCTCGCGTGGTCGAAGGAGACCGGAGACCTCTGGGCCGAGATCAAGGCGCTGACCAAGACTGTCCCCTCTCCGTTCGACGCCTTTTTCGACTCGACGACGATGATGGGGCCCCTCTACTGTCACCGGGGAACTGAGGAGGGGGTCACCTTCTTCCGCGAGGCCCATCGGGAGCTCACCGAGCGCGTGCGCCAGGGAGTCGGCCCGCTTCCCGAGGAGCGCTTCAGGATCGTCATCGAAGGGCCACCTCCCTGGCCCTACCTCAGGGTCTTCCGCGACCTGTTTAGCAAGTGGGGAGCCGTGGCGGTGGCCTCCACCTACTCCACTGTGGGGGGGCTCTGGGAGTTCGGCTTCCGCCACGACCCTGACCGGCCGCTCGAGTCGCTCGCCGATCACATGCTCCAGTATAACCTCACCAACCGGAGCTTCCTCCAGCGCTACCACCAGCTCAAGCAGTACGTGGAGGAATGGGGGGCTGACGCCCTGGTGATTCACTCGGTCAAGAGCTGCCGCCTCTTCTCGGCGGGGCAGGGGGATATGCGCGAGTACTTCTCAAAGGAGCTGGGAGTGCCCACCCTCCTCATCGAGTCTGACCTGGAAGACCCCCGGTACTTCTCCGAAGCCCAGATGCGGAACCGCATCGATCCCTTCTTCGAGGCCCTGGAGCACAAGAAACTCGTCGCGGCAAGAGGCTAGAAGGCGGAACTGTCCGACTGGAGGGACGAGATGACCTACGGCGCGGGCGTCGATGTGGGATCGACTCAGACCAAGGCTATTCTCCTGAACGAGCGGCGGGAGATCGTGGGGCGGGCCCTCATTGACACAGGCGCCAACGTGGCGAAAGCCGCCGAACGCGCCTTCGACGAGGCTCTCACGAGCGTGGGTCTCCGTCGGGATGAGGTGGCCTACGTGGTCGGCACGGGCTACGGGCGCTACAAGGTGACCTTCGGCGATGCCCAGATCACCGAGATCAGCTGCCATGCCAAGGGCGCCGCCTGGCTCTTTCCCGGCACCCAGACCGTCATCGACATGGGGGGCCAGGACGCCAAGGGCATCCACGTTGGCGAAGGAGGGGAGGTCAAGGACTTCGTGATGAATGACAAGTGCGCTGCCGGGACTGGGCGCTTCCTGGCCAATGCCGCGGAGGCCATCGGCCTCTCCCTGGACGAGATCGGGGAGCTGTCGCTCCGGTCAGGGAACCCGGTGCGCCTGTCCACCGTCTGTACGGTCTTCGTTGAGTCCGACATCATGGCGTACCTGGCTCAGGGGAAGAAAGTGGAGGACATCCTGGCAGGCGTGCACAGCGCGATCGCGGCTCGGACCGTGGCCCTCGTCCGCCGCGTCGGGATCGAGCCCGAAGTCACCTTCACGGGAGGGGTCTCGCTGAATATCGGGATGGTCCGGGCCCTGGAGGAGAAGATCGGGCTGCCGCTCAACGTCAGCCCGGAGTCCCACTTCATGGGGGCGATTGGGGCCGCCCTGTGGGCCCTGGAGCGAGCGGAGTCAGGCGTTCCGGCGATGACCGGGAGGAAATGACACGAATGCGCGTCGTGGCAGGGATCGACATCGGCTCCAGGATGACCAAGGCAGTGATCCTCGACGAGTCCAGACAGGTTTTGGGGAAGGGGAGCGCGCGAACACGACCGGACTTCCCCCGGGTGGTCCGGGAAGCGCTGGATTTGGCCCTGGCCGAGGCCGGGCTCTCTGAGGGGGACCTGACGTACACCGCCACCACCGGCTTCGGCCGATACAACGTCCCGTTCCGGGACATTCAGATCACGGACATCACGTGCGGGGCGCGCGGGGCCGTCTTTCTTTTCCCCGGCACCGCGTGTGTGCTGGACATCGGGAGCCAGTCAACCCGGGCGATCAGAGTCCGCGAGGACGGCAGGGTCAAGGAGTTTCGGAGCAACGACAAATGCGCCGCGGGGGCCGGCGGGTTCATCGAGCGAGCGGCCCGCTACCTCGAGGTGGGGCTGGAAGAGATCGGGAGCCTCTCGCTCCAGGCCGACAACCCGCAGCCCATCTCCAGCGTCTGCGCTGTCCTGGCGGAGTCGGAGATCATCAACCACATGACAGCGGGGGTGAGCGTGGAGAATGTCTTGCGCGGCATCCACCTCTCCCTCGCCAACCGGGCCCTGGCCCTGCTCAAGCGGGTGGGGCTTGAGCCTGAGCTGACCTTCATCGGTGGCGTGGCCAGGCAGGCAGGGATGGTCAAGGCCCTGGAGGAGACCGTGGGGATAAGAGTCAATGTTCCTGCCGAGCCCGAGCTGGTCTGCGCCCTGGGCGCCGCCCTACTCGGACTCCGGCGGGCCGAGAAGCTCCACCTCGCTTCGCTGGCCGCCTGAGGGGAGGCGAGGTGAGCCCGCTGATCGAGAAAATCCCGGTCTACTGCTACCAGTGCGTGGCGGGCCCTGACCTCCTGAAGGTCGTTGTCAAGGACGGCGTGGCCGTGGGGGTCGAGCCCAACCAGGACTTCGCCGAGATCCATCCCA
>CAYFIG010000139.1:0-5869 GCA_964342905.1 uncultured bacterium | reverse complement strand
TAACCCGGTGTCACCCGCTCAATCCTGGGGGTTACGATCCCCCGCCCGTTGCGACAGGCGGACGCCTTGCCCGAGATAGCGCGACGACATGGAAAAACGAGCGATCCTAGCTGTTGTTTTAACGATCGGAGTACTCCTACTCTACCAGGTCCTTTTCCCTTCAGTCCCTCCACCGTCGCCCCCGGCGGAGCCGCCCGTCGCGCCCACGGCCCCCCTTGCCCCGGACATTACTGCTCCGCCGCTTCTGCCGCCCAAGCTAGCACGGCCCACCGCGATACCACAAAAGACCGTAGTAGTGGAAACGCCGTTATACCGGGCTCGGGTGGCGAGCGATGGAGGGCGGCTTTTGGAATGGGTGCTCCGGTACCGCGGGGACAAGCCAATGGTCGTCCCAGGGGCCTTTGGCTTCAAGGGCTTGATCCTCCGCCGCTCCCAGAGTGAACTCGAACCGCTTGCGTTCGAGGTCAAGGGAGATCACCTGGTTCTGGGACCTGATCAGCCCAGGGGGGAGGTAGCTCTCGTGGCCGAGGATTCGTTCGGGATACGGGTGACCGAAACCCTCCTCTTCGAAAGCCTGGACTACCGGCTAGAGGTGCACGTGAAACTGGAGAACCGGCACTCCGTTCCTCAAGCTCTCGAGGTGTCGCTCCCTTGGTTCACGCTGGAGAAGTGGCCCGAGGCGGAGGGCGAGAAGTTCCAGGGACAGCGCCCGACCCGGGTCGTGAGCCTCGGCTCGAACGGCCTCGAGCGCGTTGGAATTTCGGACGTGACCAGTGTCGCGACCGAGGGCCAGTGGATCGGGCTTGAGAGCGAGTGGTACATCGCCGCTCTCCTCCCCCGAAGCCCGGGGTTCAAGCTCTCGGCGACCAAGAGCCCCAGCGGCCAGGCGGAGGTGGCGCTCAAGGCAACTCCCCCAACGCTAGCGCCCGGCCAGATCTGGGAAGGACGGGCATGGGTGTATATCGGCCCCAAGGAGTACGACCGCTTGAACGCCTTGGGGGTCGGGCTCGAGGGGGCGATCGACTTCGGCGGATTCCCGCTCCCGCGCCAATATGGGGGCCTCCCGATGGCGTGGGTCGCTGTGCCGATTCTCTGGCTCATGAACTTCTTCTACGCTTACATCCCGAACTACGGGGTCGCCATCATTCTCCTGACCGTGATCACCAAGATCTTTTTCTACCCGCTCACGCTCAAGAGCCTGGCCTCCATGAAGGCCATGCAGGCCCTGCAGCCACAGATCAACGCGCTCCGGGCGAAGTACCAGAAGGATCCACAGCGGCTTCAGCGGGAGACTCTCGAGCTGTATCGAAAACACAAGATCAACCCCATGGGGGGGTGCCTCCCCATGCTGGTTCAGGTTCCCATCTTCTACGCCCTTTACCTGGTCTTTTCGCTGTCAGTCGAGCTCCAGAATGCCGTCTTCCTCTGCTTCGGAACGATCTTCGGCACGGCGCTTTGGATCTGTGATCTCGCCCAATACGATCCCACCTACGTCCTACCAATCCTCATGGGGATTTCGATGTTTATCCAGCAGAAGATGACGCCCAGCGTGGGCGATCCCACCCAGGCCAAAATCATGCTGGTCATGCCCGTGGTGTTCACATTCATGTTTCTGAACTTACCCTCAGGGCTGGTCCTCTACTGGTTCGTGTCAAACGTCCTGCAGATCCTGCAGCAGCACTACACTATGGATCGCGCAGCGAAACGCACCGGCGGCAGCGCTAAAGAAGCCGTAGAGAGAAAGCGTTCATGACTGTCATGGAGGACGAGGGGCAGACCCCAGAGGAGGCAGTAGAGGCGGGGCTTCAGAAGCTCGGCCTCCCCCGCGAGTATGTCTTGGTAGAGACCCTCGACGAGGGCACCCGGGGGTTTCTGGGCCTGGGGGGGCGGCAGGCTCGGGTCAGGCTCACAGTGACTCCGGCCGGGGAGCGGCTCCTCCTAGGACGTCGAACGGTCCGCGAGTTCCTGGAACGAATGGGGGTCGAGGCCGAAATCCAGGCTCGTGAGGTTCAGGGGCTCCTCCGGCTTGAAATTCGAGGAGAAGACGCGGGGTTGCTCATCGGCAAGTACGGCCAAACGCTTGAATCAATTAACTTTCTTGTTTCGAGAATCCTTGGTCGCCAGCTCGGGGAGCGCGTGCAGATCGAAGTCGATGTGGAGGGCTACCTGGAGCGAAGATGCCAGAGCCTAGAGCAGAGGGCGCTGGGGTTGGCCGAGCAAGTGAAGTTAACCGGGGAGCCGGTGACTCTTGAGCCCATGTCATCCGCGGATCGTCGGACGATCCATCTTGCCCTCAAACGAGATACCCAAGTACGCACCGGAAGCCTGGGGGAAGGCCCGCTCAGGCGACTTGTTATCACGCCGGTGAACCGTCGGGTTTAAGCTCGGCGTGGACCTCGAAGCGCGGCTCGTCTCCGGCCTGAAAGCCTTTCTGCGTCGTGCTCCTTCCCAACGAGAGATTGGAAGATTTTCCAAGTACCTTTTCCTGCTCCGTCAGTGGAACAGAGTGTATGCGCTTACCGGCTATCGAGAGCCGGCAGCTATCCTCGACAGACTTTTCTTTGATTCTCTGCTCTTCCTCCCCTTCATTCCTCCTGGGACAACTCACCTCCTAGACCTCGGCTCTGGAGCCGGCATCCCGGGTCTCCCATTGAAAATTATTGAACCGGCCTATAGCTTGACGCTGATCGAGGCCCGCCGCCGGAAGGGCTCTTTCCTGGCTACGGTGGTTAGGGAGCTTGCCCTCGAGGATGTCCGGATCCTTACTGGCCGCGCCGAGGCCCTGATCAACGATTTCGCGTTTCTTGATGGAGGCTTTGACACCGTAGTTACACGGGCTTCCGGACCCGTTGACCGGATTATTCCTCTCGCCTTCAGGTTCTTGAGAACAGGAGGGACGTTTGTTGCCTCCGGCCCCCCCCCTTCAAAGCTAAGAGTGACGTCTACCAAGCTCGGTTCTTGGATGGTAGTTACTTCCCCCTTGTCGGGACTACCACGCCAGTTCCTGGTTGTTGAGAAAAAAACTTTGAAATAATGGGAACCCCCTGCAAGAATGTTCCACGTGAAACAGAGCAGATAGTGTTCCACGTGGAACACTCTAAATGGCGAGAAAATGGGCCGGATTATCGCGACAGTGAATCAAAAAGGCGGGGTTGGGAAGACCACGACAGCCGTAAACTTGGCAGCCGGGCTCGCGGCCGCCGGACGCCAGACCCTTTTAGTGGATCTCGACCCCCAGGGAAATGCGACAACGGGCCTCGGGATCACAAAACCGGCTTCTTACCCGACAGCGTACCACGTCCTTCTTGAAGGGGAAGCTATCGACAAGGCCGTCGTTCCCACGGATCTTAAAGCCCTTTCGCTGGTTCCAGCCGACATCGATTTAGTAGGGGCCGAACTAGAACTGGTCCCCCTTCCTCGGCGGGAGTTCCGGTTGCGGGAAGCGCTGGTGGGCATTGCCCCCCAATTTGACTACGTCATTGTCGACTGTCCACCCTCGTTGGGACTTCTGACGCTCAACGCCTTGACCGCGGCTGATTCAGTGCTGATTCCGCTCCAGTGTGAGTTCTATGCCTTGGAGGGGCTCGCAAAGCTTCTGAACACCATTCGGTTGGTGAAGGATCGCATGAATACGGGGCTTGAGATCGAAGGCATCCTTCTCACCATGTTTGACGGGAGGACAACCCTCGCAACCCAGGTGAGGGCTGAGGTGAAGCAATACTTTGGGGCTCAACTCTTCGAAACGATTATTCCCAGGAATGTTCGCCTATCCGAGGCCCCGAGTCACGGAAAGCCGATTATTCTTTATGACCTCCGCTCAGCCGGGGCCGTGGCGTACCTTGAGCTGGCCAAGGAGGTTCTTGCCCATGACTAAACGAGGGTTAGGCCGAGGGCTTGGAGCTCTACTGTCCCCGGGGGAAACGGAGGCCGGGCACTTTCAGGAGATCCCTCTTGATGCTATCCTTACCAACCCCAATCAGCCTAGAAAGTCCTTTGAATCCAATAGTTTACATGAACTTGCGGCCTCTATGAGGCAGTCCGGAATTCTCCAGCCCGTAGTTGTTCGCCCATACGGGGCCAGCTATCAGCTCGTGGTGGGGGAGCGGCGGTGGCGTGCGGCCAAGCTGGCCGGGCTTAAGACGATCCCGGCAGTGATCAGAGAAGTCACCGATGCCGAATGTCTTGAGCTCGCCCTGATTGAAAATCTGCTCAGAGAAGACCTGAACCCCATGGAGGAAGCCGAGGCGTATCAGCGTCTCCTGGCGGAGTTCCAGTGGACACAAGAGGAGCTTGCCCAGCGCGTGGGGAAGGACCGGACCTCTATTGCCAATTGCCTTCGTCTGCTCAAGCTCCCCCAGATCATCCAGGACGACCTCAGAGCCGGACGGTTGACGATGGGCCACGCCCGAGCGCTCCTCTCGTTAACCTCCACCAGCGAGCAACTCAGGCTGAGGGAGCAGATTCTGGCCCATTCGTGGTCGGTGCGAACCACCGAGGAGGGCGTGCAGCGGAGCCGGATTCCGCGGCGCGCTCCGCGCCGCTCCGCGGAGCTCGCGGCGCTCGAAGAGATGCTTCGAGAAGCGCTCGCGACCCGCGTGAGGATTGTCGGTAACGAGCGGCGCGGGCGGATCGAGCTGGTGTACGCCTCGCGTGAAGAGCTCGAGCGGCTGGTGGAGCACGTTTCAGGCAAGCCGGTGTAGCCAAAATGGGGACTGAGCGGATTGTCGTCGGGATGAGCGGCGGCGTGGACTCCTCCGTGGCCGCTGCGCTCCTGGTGGAGCAGGGTTACGAGGTTGTGGGGGTGACCCTCAGGGTCTGGCCGTGGCGGGAGCCCGAAGACCCGGGAGCGCGCTTCGGGAGCTGCTGTTCTCCCGAGACTGTGGAGGATGCCCGGCAGGTCGCGCGCCGACTCGGGATCCCGTATTACCTGCTGAATCATGAGCGAGAGTTTGATCGGACAGTGATTGCCAACTTCGCTGGCGAATATCTAGCCGGGAGAACTCCCAGCCCGTGCGTGGTGTGCAATCGCGAGGTCAAGTTTGGCAGTTTGCTCCGTCGGGCCCTCGCCTGGGAAGCGACGGCGGTGGCCACGGGCCACTACGCCCGAACCACTAGGGACCCGGTCACCAACCGGGCCCTCTTGTGGAAGGCGACGGACTCTCGGAAGGACCAGTCGGACTTCCTCTGGCCGTTGACCCAAGCCCAGCTGGCTGCGGCGCGCTTTCCCGTCGGGGACCTGACCAAGGACGAGGTTCGGGCCAAGGCGCGCGCCCTCGGGCTCGTAACGGCTGACAAGCCCGAGAGCCAGGAGATCTGCTTTATCCCCGACAACGACTACCGCGGCTTCCTGCGACGGCGCGCTCCCGAGGCGTTTCGCCCCGGCCCCGTTGTGGACGGGCACGGGCGCGTGCTGGGATCTCACCGGGGGATCGCCGACTACACGGTGGGTCAGCGCCGGGGCCTCGGGCTCTCCTCGGATCGGTCCCTCTATGTCGTGGCCCTGGACTCGGAACGAAACGCCGTGGTGGTCGGCGAGGGAAGTGACCTCGAGACGAACCGCCTCGTGGCGACCCAGGTCAACTGTATTCCCTTTGATTGCCTTGGCAGAGAGCTCCGGGTGACGGCGAAGATCCGCCACAATCACAATCCGGCTCCTGCCACGCTCCGCCCGATTGCCACGGATCGAGCCGAGGTGATCTTCGACGTCCCCCAGCGGGCAGTCACGCCCGGTCAGTCGGTGGTTTTCTACCAGGGCGATCTGGTGGTGGGTGGCGGAATCATCGGCAGGGCTTGACAGTTCGCGCTAGGCCGTGATACTCAACGCCTCACCGGAGCATATCTCTATGGGTTTGAAGGGTGCGTTCCTCGA
>CAYFIG010000138.1:1145-5896 GCA_964342905.1 uncultured bacterium | reverse complement strand
CTACGGAACGTTTACCTCCCTTAAAAACTGCGCGCTTTGTTCAGGCAAGGCGGTATTGATAAACATGCCGGTTCCGAGTTCAAAGCCGGCAGCCGTGGTGAGCCTGGGAACAATTGATAGATACCAGTGGAAGTACTTGAGAGAGCCGTCATTAGGCGACAAGGACCGCGTGACATAATTCAAATCGGGATCGTCCAACCCGACGTAGATGCGGTGCAGAATCTCTTTCAGAATCGAAGCCAGATCTGACAATTCAGCATCCGTCACATTTCCAAAGCACGCGTTGTGTTTCTTAGGAAAGATCCAGAGATGAAACGGGGTCAGAGCGGCATACGGGACAAACGCCACAAACGAAGTGTTCTCCTTCACCACCCTGATCCCGTCCTCGAGCTCTCCCTTCAGACACCAGCAGTAGAGACACTCGCCAAAGTCGTCATAGTTCCTCAATGCTTCTTCAACTCGGTACCGGATCCGCCCGGGAACCACGGGTGTCCCCACAATCTGCGAGTGCGGATGCTCCAAAGAGGTTCCTGCAGACGGTCCATGATTTTTAAAGACGATGACATGCTCAATGCGGGAGTCCGCGTAAAAGGCCAGGAATCGATGTCTATACGCAAGCAGAATGTGTTCAACCTGGGCAATGGGAAGTAAAGCCGGAGCCCGGCCATGCTCCGGGGTTTCGATGATGACCTCATGAAGTCCGACACCTGTCAGGCATCTTTTTAAACCCGCCCCCTGCCGCAGGACGTCGCCCGCTGCGGCCAGGGCTGAAAATTTGTTCAGCACAGCCCGAACCGCCCACCCGCCATCTTTGCCCGCTCGCCGAAAACTTTCAGGGGGAGTTTTGTCTTCGTTGCCCGGACAAAAGGGGCAGGTGGGCAGATATGACGGGAGCTGCTTCTTTTCCTTCCTATGGGCGAAGTCCTCAGGACGTTTGGCGCGTTCGGTGGCGATAATCACCCAGTCGCCACTGATCCGGTTCAACCTAATCTCAGGCATACGATCGCCCTGCGCTTCCGGGAGTGCGCATTCTCCCGGGAAACCTGCTAGGGGCGGATATCCACGATGATCTCGCGCTTCCGCGGGCCGTCCAGCTCGACCAGGGTGATCCCTTGCCAGGTGCCGAGCAGGAGCTTGCCGTCCTTGACCGGGATGGCCTGGGACGGCCCGAGCAGGGTGGCCTTGAGGTGGGCCGCGCCGTTGTCATCCACCTTGTCGTGCTCCCACACGCCCTCAGGGATGAGCTTGTCGAGCAGGCTCAGGACGTCCTGGCGGAACCCGGGATCCGCGTTTTCGTTGATGATGATCGCCGCCGTGGCGTGGCGCGCGAACACGGTGCAGAGCCCCTCCGTGACTTTCGCGGCCGCCACCACGGACGCGACCTGCCGGGTGATGTCCACCAGCTCGAGCCGCTTGGACGTTGTGAAGGTGATGGTCTGCTGCATGGCGCCCTGCGCCCGCCGGAAGACAGAGGGGCAACCGACCGCGCTACCTTCCGGAGGGCCAGCTCGGCAATGAGTACGCTCCGCCACCCGGGCCGGGAGCGGCCGAAGCGCTTGGCGTGGCCGAGGCGACCCCGAAGGCTTTCGCGGCGCGCTTGACATCGCGCGGCTTGACCCAGAGGATCACGCCGTAGCGATTGGCGCCGGCACAGATCGCGTCCGTGGCGGTGACGTTGATCTTGGCGGCCGCCAGCTTGTTGAGGACCTCGGCCAGGGCTCCGATGCGGTCATCCCCTTGAATGAGGAAGCCTTTCTTGGGGCCCTTGACCTTCCACTTGACCTGCTTCGCCACGGCCCTGAACGCTGCCGCGTCCTCGGGAATGAAATCCAGCTGGGAGCGCTTGCCCTTCGGGAAGCCCGAGAAGGCCAGGAGGTTGACCCTCGCCTCTTTGAGCTTGCTCAAGAGGCGTGCAGCCTCTCCGGGCTTGTCCGTCGTTTCCACGTAGAAGTAGTCGACCAGCCTGATCGTCTCAGCCATAGGACCCTCCTTGTCGTTGGTCGGTTGTTCCCTGCTCACCGCCCCGCGCGGGCGAACTTCTGCAGGCACCGGATCTCGCGCGGCGGATTCTCGTGGCGGCCCTTGAACGTGTAAGAAACCTCCGCGACGTAGAGATCACCCTGCGAGTCTGTCGCTACGCCGTGGGGGGCCGCGAACTGCCCGGGCTGCTCCCCGCCGAACCGATCCCCCACGCGGCCGACTAGCTCGCCGTTCTTGGAGAGGATGCTCACCCGGTTGCCGATGTTGGGGACTGCCGCGTTGACCGCCAGGCTGGTGCCCAGCTCGCCGATGTAGAAGAGCTCGCCATTTCGCCGGTCAGCGAAAAGCCCGCAGGGGCGGTGGAGATTATTCCACTGGGCAAGGTAGCGCCCCCTTCCATCGAAGATCTGGATCCGGTGGTTCTCCCGGTCGGCCACATACACCAGGCCCTCGGCGTCCGTCGCGATGTTGTGTGGGAGGTTGAAGCAGCCGGGGTCGCTGCCCGGCTCCCCCCAGGAGAAGAGGTGCCGCCCCTTGGGGTCGTACTTGTGCACCCGCGAGTTCCCGTAGCCGTCGGAGATATAGATCTCCCCGGTGCGAGGGCAGAGCGCCACGTGGGTGGGGCGGTTGAAGGGCTTGCCACTCTGGAGCGTCGCCGGTTTGTCCGGATCGCCGATGGTCAGGAGGAGCTTCCCCTCCGGGGTGAACTTCCGGATGGTGTGGTTGCCGTCGTCGGTCAGCCAGACCTCGTCGTCCGGGCCGATGGTGATCCCGTGGGCCCGGGAGACCAGCCCTTCGCCCCAGGAGCGCAGGAAGTTGCCGTCCCGGTCGAAAACGATGACCGGATGCTCCCCCCGGCAGAAGACATAGACATGGTCCTTGGAATCCACCGCCACGCCGGCCGCCTCCACGTAGCGGTACCCGGGTGGCAGGCTCCCCCACCCCTCCACCACCGTGTAGCCAACGGTTTCTACTTTGCTCATGGCGTCCTCCCCGCGAGAGTGTACCGCATTTCAGTCTTTTCCGGGACAGGTCGGTGCGAGGATAACACGTCTCGCCACCCCTCCACCTTGACATCCGGTTCCGCGCGGCCTGACACTGGCGCCAAGGCCTGAGAAATAATCCGCGGAGGACCTATGGAAAATTTCAAGGATCGGGTGGCTGTTGTCACGGGCGGGGCCAGCGGCATCGGCCGGGCGCTGGCCCGGGCGTTCGCCAGGGAGGGCGCGCGGGTTGTCTTAGCCGACGTTGACGAAGCGGGGATGGCCGAGACAGCGGAGACGATCGAAAAGGGAGGCGGCCAGATCCTCGCGGTCAAAACCGACGTCTCCGCCCTCGAGCAGGTCCAGGCCCTGGCTGACCGCGCCTGGACCGCCTTCGGTGCAGTTCACATCCTCAGTAACAACGCCGGCGTCGGGGTGTACGGGGGCCTGGAGACCGCCACCTATCGCGACTGGCAATGGATCATCGGCGTGAACCTCTGGGGGGTGATCCACGGCCTCCTGGCGTTTCTCCCGCGCATGATCACCGAGGGACAGCAAGGGCACATCGTCAATACTGCCTCCATGGCTGGCTTGGTGGCCACCCAGGGGCTCGGCGTCTACAACACCACCAAGTACGCCGTGGTGGGGTTGTCGGAGACTCTGGCGAAGGACCTGAGGCCCTACAACATCGGAGTCTCAGTGCTCTGCCCTATGGGCGTGGCGACGCGGATCCGCGAGAGCGAACGAAACCGCCCCGAACCCCTGCGGAACCCGAGCGGGCAGGCCATGCGCGAGCCCACCCATGCCGGTGGCATGGGTACCCGGCTGATGGGCCAGACCCTCACGCCCGACGAGGTAGCCGATCAGGTGATCGCGGCCATCCGGAGGAGCCAGCTCTATATCATCACCCACGCGGAAGGGCTTGAGCCGCTCCGGCGGCGCTTTCAGCGGATGGAGCAGGCGATCCTGGGGAGTTAGGCTCATGCCGTTCGGACGGGCAGGAAGCGGCCCCGAGCCAGCGCCAGGACCGTGTGGCTCCGGAAGTCTTCCAGCGTTCCCTCCAGGTCAAGGTACTTCTCGTGATCCTGGACAACCCGCGCCCTCCCCAGGAGGGGGGTCTCGATGGGGACAGGCTTCACGTAGCGGACCGTCAGCTCCCCGGTGACGTAGAGCCGGCCGTCGTGCCTCACGGCGGCGCCGGCGAGAACCTCGTCTAGGTAGCCGGCCACGATACCGCCGTGGGCGGCGCCTGGAGGTCCCGCGAACCGATTCGGAATGATGATCGGCGACACCACACCGCTGTCCGTTCTGAAGCAGCGCACCCGGAGCCCAATGGGGTGCTGGGGGCCGCACCCAAAGCAGTTGTGGTACGTGCTTCCGGGCCCCGTGTAGCGCACCTCCTCGAGATCCCGGAACTCGCGCTCAAAGGCATCGGGTAGTGGCGAATCGTGTCCCACGCACCCCTACCGGACGACGCGCTTGCGCGCGGCGCGCAACATCTCGATGAGGACGGTGCGGGTCTCCTCCGCGGTCATAACCTCGCGTGGGAAAGCGATGCGCGCGCTGTGAAGGCGCGCGCCGCTCTTGATCCGGAGCTTGAACCCGAGGCGGTCCACCGCAACCATCGACGCCTCATCAGCCTCGGCACCGGCCAGCACCCGGGCGAAGGTGACCAAAGCATCCGGGTGGTCCCGGTTCATGTGCTCAATGATCCCCGCTGCCGCATCGGCCAACGGATCCGGGCGCGCCGCCAGATACTCCTCCGCCGCGACCCAGTCCATCGCGGCA
>CAYFIG010000138.1:0-1135 GCA_964342905.1 uncultured bacterium | reverse complement strand
GCCGACGTAATAGATGTCAGCGACCTCCAGGCGGTAGAAGGCGAAGTCCTCGAAGTCAACCCAGTAGGCAGCGTTCGGGTGGCGGGCGAGATAGGCCTCCCGCGCCTCTGCGACCTCTGTCCCCGCGAGGGGCAAGATCTCCCCCATCAGCGTGACGCGCCCTGCCGCGAGAGGATCACCGGCCCAGCCCGGTTGGGTGACGAAGAGGCTCGCGCGAGGGTCGGCCCGGAGGTTCTGGGTGTGCATCGCCATCGTACTGATCAGAAAGAGCGGGCGTCCCTGCCGGTCCAGCGCATACGGCATGAGGGAGCCGAACGGGTGCCCGGGATGCTTCACTGAAAGCGTGGAGAGCGTGCCGATGCGGCCCAGGTAGACCAGCGTCCGGGCGCGCTCGGCATACGTGGGCTCGGGAGCCGGTGCGTCAGGGACAGGAGGGGGACTCGCGTGACGGTTCATCCTAGAGCACAGACCACTCAGGAAATCGGAAACCCAGCCGGTCTTGGTCAGACGATCATTCGCGGACTTGCGCCTGCAGCAGCTTCCGCAGCTCATCGCCGGTCCACGCCGATAGGTCCTTCGGCCCTCCACGCGCGCAGCCGATAAGGTGAGCAATTGCCTTGAAGGGCCTGGTACGCGCCCTTCCTTTTATTTCAACACGGACCGGCGCCATCAGCGCCTCCCGAATGAGCTGGGATTTTGTCCGTCCGGTCCGTCTGGCCAACCGGTTGACCAGACTCTGGGTCTTCGGATCCAACCGAACACTGATCGGCACGTTCGATCGCCTTTTCATGGCTGCTAAGGCAGGAGAATCTCCGCACTAGCACCGGTAGCTTCGTTCTCCACAACCACCTTGTTGGCCGCTGTTCCACGAAGTTGTTCCTTCGCGTTAAGCAGCTCGATACCGAAGACAGTTCCATCCGGCGCGAGATCGATGTTGACGGCGTCGCTGATATGGAGCGTGATCACTTCACGATCCTTCGCCTCGAGGCGGATATACGCAACATTGTATCGGGGATCGTATGTCAGCTTCATGAATACCCGTCCTCCACCTGCTTTGTAGCATACCACCGTCCGCCCCAGATTCTGGCGCACCGTTACTCCCGGGTCGCGGTGAAGGGGCAGATCTGGTTGTAGG
>CAYFIG010000137.1:0-5926 GCA_964342905.1 uncultured bacterium | reverse complement strand
ATCGGTGCCGAGACCCTTTCCCGGATCACCGACTGGACAGATCGCGGCACCTGCGTGCTGCTGGCCGACGCAGCCGGGGCGGCGGTGCTCGAGGCGTCCGAGGATGGGAGCGGGCTCATCGATGCCGACCTCTATTCCGACGGCCAGTACTGGGAACTGCTGTACATGCCGGGGGGCGGCTCGCGGTATCCGGCGACGCGCGAGACGATCGACGCGCGGATGCACTACGCGAAGATGAAGGGGAGCGAGGTCTTTAAAGTTGCTGTGCGCATGTTCGTCGAGTCCACGTCTACGCTGCTCAGGCGTCACGGCTTCACTGCTGCCGACGTGGAC
Organism: uncultured bacterium; assembly: GCA_964342905.1. Classification (GTDB taxonomy): domain Bacteria; phylum Methylomirabilota; class Methylomirabilia; order Rokubacteriales; family CSP1-6; genus CAYFIG01. The sequence continues at coordinate 5,593 of CAYFIG010000137.1, read as the reverse complement.
CTGTTCATCCCCCACCAGGCCAACCTCCGTATTATCGAGGCGGCGGTCAAGCGGGTGGGACTGCCGATGGAGCGGGTCTTCATCAACGTGGACCGCTACGGCAACACCGGCGCGGCCTCTGTGTACGTCGCCCTCGAGGAGGCAGTTTCGGCCGGCCGCATCAACCGAGGCGACCTCGTGCTCCTCGCCGCGTTCGGCGGTGGGTTTACCTGGGGCTCGGCCCTTGTCCGGTGGTAATGAAGATCGCGTTCCTCTTCCCCGGGCAGGGCTCACAAGCGGTAGGGATGGGCAAGCGCTTTTATGAAGTCTCCGCAGCGGTGCGCGCCCTCTTCGCGGAAGCGAGCGACGTCCTTGGCCTCGACCTGGCCCGCCTCTGCTTTGACGGACCGGAGGCCGACCTCGGGTTGACTGCCAATACGCAGCCGGCGATCCTTACGGTCAGCGTGGCTGCCGCCCATGTGCTGGCTGAGCGGAAGATTACTCCTCAGCTGGCCGCGGGTCACAGCCTGGGGGAGTACTCGGCCTTGGTGGTCGGGGGGGCGCTCTCCTTTCGTGACGCCGTGCGTGTCGTCCGCAAGCGCGGAGAGTTCATGCAAGAAGCGGTGCCGCTGGGGACCGGAGCCATGGCCGCCATTCTGGGTCTTAACCTTCAGACGGTCGAGGAGATCTGCCAAGAAGTCGCCCGACCCGGCAGGGATGGGTCCCCCGGGGTGGTGAGCGTGGCCAACATCAACTCGGCGAGCCAGATCGTGATCGCCGGTCACAAGGCTGCCGTCGAGCGGGCCGTGGCTCTATCCGCCGAGCGCGGCGGCAGCAAGAGTGTGTTCCTCCCGGTGAGCGCGCCCTTTCACTCCCCGCTGATGCAGCCGGCGGCCGAGCGGCTGGCCGAGGAGCTGGCGCGTGTAGCGGTTTCGCCGCCGAAGTTTCCGGTGGTCAGGAACGTGGACGCCGGGCTCACGACGACCGCGGAGGAAGTGATTCCGTTCCTCATTCGACAGGTCGCCAGTCCCGTGCGCTGGGCCGACTGCGTGAGGCGGATGGTTTCCGAGGGGGCGGCCGTGTTTCTCGAGGTGGGTCCGGGGCGGGTCCTGACCGGCCTCCTGAAACGGATCGTTGACGGCGTGAGAGGCTATGCCGTGGAGGATCTGGCGAGCTTGGAGAAAACTCTCGCGGCTCTTGGGGGTGCGTAGGTGGACGGCAAAGGGCTCGAAGGACGCGTGGCCATCGTCACCGGCGGGAGCCGGGGCATCGGTCGCGCCGTCGCCGCTTCCCTCGCGGAGGACGGGGCCTCCGTGGTAGTCTCAGGGCGCGACCCCGGCCGGGTGGAAGTTGAAGCCAAGGAGCTGGAGGCGTTGGGCGCGTTGGTCCTCGCGGTACAGGCTGACGTAGCTAGGCGGGAGGACGTGGATCGATTGGTGGACCGAGCCCGGGAGCGCTTCGGTCGGATCGATGTCCTGGTGAACAATGCCGGGATCACCCGGGATGCGCTCCTGGTTAGAATGAAAGACGAGGACTGGGACCAGGTGCTGGACGTGAACCTTCGCGGTGCGTTCCTGATGACCCGCGCCGTGGCCAAGGTCATGATGCGTCAGAAAGGCGGCCGGATCATCAATATCGCTTCCACCGCCGGGGCCATGGGCAACGCCGGTCAGGCGAACTACTCGGCTGCCAAGGCCGGACTCATCGGCCTCACCAAAGCAGCAGCCCGCGAGCTTGCCCACTGGGGTATCCTGGTGAACGCCGTCGCTCCGGGGCTCATCGACACCGACATGGCCGCCGGGATCCCGGCCGAGGCTCGCGAGGCGTTGCTTGCCCAGGTTCCCCTCAAGCGGATCGGGATGGCCCGTGAGGTGGCTGAGGTGGTGCGCTTTCTGGCCGGTGACGGCGCCAGCTACGTGACCGGGCAAGTGATTCACGTCAACGGCGGCCTCTACATGTAGGACTCCATATCGATTCCAGGAGGAAGTCATGGCGAAGCCGATCGAGGAACGGGTGAAAGAAATCATCTGCGAGCAGCTCGGAGTGGAAGAAGAGGAGGTGACTCCGAGCGCGAAGTTCATCGAGGACCTGGGAGCGGATTCCCTGGACACCGTGGAGCTGGTGATGGCGTTCGAGGAGGAGTTCGACCTGGAGATTCCCGATGAGGACGCGGAGAAGATCATGACCGTTGGCGACGCCATCCAATATATCAAAGACAACACCTGATCGGTGCGAGCCGGGACGAGGGGATCGTGAGCAGCCGGCAGGTCGTCATCACTGGGCTCGGAGCGTTGACGCCAGTCGGGAACTCCGCCGAAGAGTTCTGGACAGCCATCACCCAGGGGCGGTCAGGCATCGGGCCCATCACCAAGTTCGATACGACGGGGTACCCCACCCGCATCGCCGGCGAGGTCAAGAACTTCGACCCGCTCAAATGGGTCGACAAGAAAGAGGCGCGTCGGCTTGATCCGTACCTCCAGTACGCGATCGCCTGTGCCGTCATGGCCGTGGAAGACGCCGGGCTTGACGTGGCAAAAGTGGATGGAACGCGCTTCGGGGTGCTGGTGGGCTCAGGCATCGGTGGAATCCAGACCCTCCTGGACTCCCACGACACCCTGAACCAGAAAGGACCTGACCGGGTCTCGCCGTTCTTTATCCCCATGTTGATCATTAACATGGCCTCGGGGCTCATCTCCATGCGCTTCGGCGCCAAAGGGCCCAACTCCTCGGTGGTGACCGCGTGCGCCACTGGCAACCACGCTATCGGCGACGCGTTCAAGATCATTCAGCGCGGCGACGCGGATGTCATGATCGCCGGGGGGGCCGAGGCGATGATCGTCCCGCTCACGATCGCCGGCTTCTGTCAGATGAAGGCTATGTCCATCCGGAACGACGAGCCTACCAAGGCCTCGCGCCCCTTCGACGCCCACCGCGACGGCTTTGTCTGCGGGGAAGGGGGCGGACTGGTGGTTCTCGAGTCACTGGAGCATGCGCTCAAGCGGCACGCGCGGGTCTACGCCGAGGTCATCGGCTACGGGATGAGCTCCGACGCCTACCACATGACCGCGCCCGACCCCGCGGGGGACGGCGCAGCCCGCGCCATGGCCAGCGCGCTCAGGGACGCGGCGATCGACCCGACGGAGGTCGGCTACATTAATGCTCACGGCACCTCCACTCCCTACAACGACAAGTTCGAGACGATGGGAATCAAGCGAGTTTTCGGAGAGCACGCCTACAAACTGGCCGTGTCCTCGACCAAGTCGATGATCGGCCACCTGCTGGGCGCGGCGGGCGGGGTGGAGGCCATCGCCACCGTTCTGGCCATCCTCCACGGGCTCCTTCCTCCCACCATCAACTACGAGACGCCGGACCCGGAGTGCGACCTGGACTACGTGCCAAATCAAGCCAGAAAACAGGAAGTGGAGGTAGCGCTCTCCAACGCCTTCGGCTTCGGCGGGACCAACGCGACGCTCGTCTTCCGTCGCTTCCGGGGATAGTTCAGCGGGACTTGACTTCTGAGGCAGATCTTCTCGAGGCGTTGGAACAGCGCCTCGGCCATCACTTCCGGGATCGCGACCTCTTGCTCCAGGCTCTCACACACACGTCGTACGCCAATGAACACCCGCCAGCGACCGACAACGAGCGGCTCGCCCTGCTCGGCGATGCGGTGTTGGCCCTGATGGTGACGGAGCGACTCTTGACCGTGGCTCCGGACGCATCTGTCGGACTCCTTACCCCCCGGCGCGCCGAGCTGGTGGCCGACGCTGCCCTCGCCAGGTCGGCGTCACAACTAGGGCTTGGACCGCTCCTCCGTCTTGGCCGGGGCGAACGGTTGACCGGCGGTGGTGAAAAGGCGTCGGTGCTCGCCACCGCCTTTGAGGCGATCCTGGGCGCGGTGTATCTCGATGGCGGGCTCCCGGCGGCCCGCGCGGTGGTTGGACGCCTCTCGGTGTGGTAACCTCGATTCATGCGCCTGTGGCCATTCTCCCGCGCTCCTCGCTCCGAGTCTCCCGCTCCCCCTCTGGTAGACCTCGTTGTCATGGAGGATGTCCTTCGGAGAAACGTGGAGGACATTTTCCACGTGCAGGAGCGCCAGATTCGCGGCTACGCGGTGATCTTCAAGGGAACCCTCCTCGTCGCTCCGGCGCGCGCCCTCGTGCTGCTGGAACCGCGCTTTAAGCCCTTCGGCTACACCCCGTTCCTCAAAGCCGAGCGCGGCAGTGTGTGGATCCAGGCGCTCCCGCTGGCCGAGGTCACCGAGGTCGGGAACCCGATGATCAACCTGGTGCTCTTCCTGGCCACCTGCGTGTCGACCGTGTGGGCAGGGGGAATGGGATTCGCCGTTGCGCTTCTCTCGATCTTGGTCACGCACGAGTTTGGCCACTACTTCACGGCGCGCTCGTACGGGGCCGCGGTGAGCCTCCCGTACTTCATCCCCGCCCCGCCGCCCCTCTTCTTCGGGACCCTCGGGGCCATCATCAGGATGAAGTCGCCCGCCAGGGACCGGAACTCTCTCTTCGATATCGCAGCGGCCGGCCCGCTGGCCGGGCTAGTGGTCGCCGTCCCGGTGTTGCTCCTCGGACTTTCCTGGTCGCCGGTGGTCCCCATTCCGCCAGACTTCGGTGGGCTCATCTTCGGCGATTCGCTCCTCATGCGCTTCCTGGTTTTTCTGACGTTCGGCCCGATTCCCCCGGGGATGGACGTTCTGATCCACCCGGTGGGGTTGGCGGGTTGGTTCGGGCTCTTCGTGACCGCGCTGAACCTGTTTCCTGTGGGTCAGCTCGACGGTGGCCGCATCGCCTATGCCCTATTTGGTGCGCACCATCGGAAGGTGTATCGGGCGACGTTTGCTGCCTTACTCGTTTTGGGACTCATCACCCGGTCTGTCAACTGGTTCGTGTGGGCCGCGCTGCTCTTCTTCCTCATCGGGTTTCACCACACCCCGCCGCTGGATGATCTCACACCGCTCTCGCCAGGCCGCCGCATCCTGGGCGGGCTCTGCCTCCTCCTGCTCGTCCTCCTGATTCCTCCGGTTCCCGTCCAGGTCCAGTAGGCTCGTTTCGCGATCCAGGCCTGATGGCATGGAGGCTCGCCCGAGCTCGTGAGGGCGCCTTGACACCACGTGCTGACGACAAGTAGACTGATTTCGCTTCTAGCGAGTCTTCCTCTGGGAGGTCGGGCCGATGGTGACCATCCGAGTATTTCCGGTCCTGTTCACCTTGATCAGTCTCCTGCTCCTTCAGCTCGCCGCGCCACAGGCGGCGGAGCAATGCGCCAACCGGGGCAAGCTGGATGCCCTCTACTGCGACGAGGATGGCGACCTGTTGGCGGACCCGCCGAAGGACCCGAAGAAGCTCGTCAACCCGGACACCCTGATCTTCGCCTACGTCCCCGTCGAAGACCCGGCGGTGTACGCCACGCCGTTCTCGGACCTGCTCCGCCACATCGAGAAGGTGACGGGGAAGAAGACCCAGTACTTTGGCCCCCAGAACTACGCGGCCCAGATCGAGGCGATGCGCTCCGGGCGGCTCCACATCAGCGGCTACTCCACCGGCTCGGTCCCCTTCGCGGTGAACGTGGCCGGGGCGGTGCCGTTCGCCGTGATGGGGGACGA
>CAYFIG010000136.1:4495-5928 GCA_964342905.1 uncultured bacterium | reverse complement strand
GGCCCTTCATCCCCCTCGTCCCCCCGATCCCAGCGCCCCCGCACGTGATCGGGCCCCAGGTTGAAGCCGAACTCCCGCTCCACGTACGTGGGCTTCTCCCCGGAGGCCTCCTCCTCGTGCCAGAAGCGCGTGATGGCCTCCCGGCCGGCCCGCTTCCGCGCCTCCTCGTGCTCCCAGGTGAGAAAGCCCTCGTTCATCCACTCGCGCTCGAAGACCGCCAGGAGATCCTCGAGCGGGGTGTAGAGCCCCGCAGCCCGGCGGCGGAGGTAGTGCTCGACCACGCGGTGGAGCGTGGCGCCATAGACCACCGCGTGATGGCGGAGGATCGGCACGCGGAGCACGTGGATGTATTTGTACTTGAGCGGACAGGTCTGGTAGTCGTCCACTTTGTTGTGACTTACCTCGAGAGCCTCCTCGGGCGCGAGGGGCGGCTCGCCCGCCACCGCGGGCTCGGCGGGCGGGGCGAAGCGGTGGATCTCCTCGATCGGCTCGGACTTGAACGGGCGCGTGGCGCCCTTGGGGAGGTCCAGGGCTTCCAGGACGAACTGGCTCACCTTTCTCTCGCGGGCTCCCCCATAGTCCCTTGCCGAGGTGAGGTATAGCTCGCGCTCGGCCCGCGTCATCGCCACATAGAAGAGCCTGCGCTCCTCCTGGAGGTGGAAATCGCCGGAAGGGAGCGTGTCTTTGACTAGCTCGTCGGGAAGTTCCAGGGGGTCGCGTCGGGTGGGCCAGGGGAAGCGGTTCTGGACAAGCCCGATGACGAAGACGACCGGGAACTCGAGCCCCTTGGCCTTGTGCACCGTGAGGACGTGAACCGCGGGGACGTCCACCTCCGCTTCAGCCACGGCGGGGTCTTCGCCGGCGTTGATCAGAGCGTCCAGGTGGTTCACGAACTCGCGGACGTTGTCGTAGCGGAGGACCTTCGAAGCGTCATGGATCCGGCGGAAAAACTTCGAAACGTTCTGGACCTCGGCTTCCTGGCGGGCCGTCGAGGCCTTGGACATCCGGGCGAGCCATCCTGTGTCGGCCAGGAACTGGTAGAGGATCTCGCCCGTCGGCAGCTCCCGCGCCAGCTCCATATATCGCTCCAGATCCTTGACCACCCGCTGGATGACCGCCGCTCCCTCCTCCGAAAGCTCCGGTCTCACCTCGGCCAGCTCGTCGAGGCGCCGCATCACGTCGAAGAGCCAACGGTTCTTCCGGTCGGCGTAGGTGCCGCAGCGCGCCAGGTCCACGGCGGGGACCTGATAGAGCTCTGAGGACGCCAGGTAGTGGAGGCTCACCGAGTCGTCGGGGTGAGCCACCACGCGGAGGAAGGCGATCAGGAGGCGGACCTCGGGGCGGCCGTAGAGTCCCTGGTTCCCCGAGAAGGTCCAGGGGATGCCTCGCATGTTGAAGGAGCGCAGAAACGGATCGGCGCCGTTGTTAGCGCG
>CAYFIG010000136.1:0-4485 GCA_964342905.1 uncultured bacterium | reverse complement strand
TTAGCGCGCACCAGGATGGCGAAGTCAGAGGAGCGATAGCCTCCCGAGGCAACCTTCTCCTCGATCATCCGGGCCACGGAGTCAGCCTCCTGGGTCACGGTCTCGAAGTGCAGGTGGACGGGTGCCCCGGCCCCCGCGTCAGGGAGCGCCCCGCGGGAGGTCAGGCGCTTGGTAATTCCGTACTGAACCTCAAGGCGGTCAGGGTTGTTATGGGCGATCAGCCGGTAGGCGGAGTCCAGGAGCGGTTGGGGGGAGCGGTAGTTCTCGGTGAGAACGATCTCGCGCGCCTGGGGATAGATCTTTTTGAAGCCGAGGACGTTGGAGATGGCCGCGCCCCGGAACTTATAGATTGACTGGTCATCATCGGCGACGACGGCGAGGTTGTTGTGGCGCGCGGCGAGCAGCTTGACCAGCTCGAACTGGGCGTAGTTCGTGTCCTGGAACTCGTCCACGAGGATGTACTTGAAGCGCCGCTGGTAGTTGGCGAGGACATAGGGGCGCGTGCGAAAAAGACGGAGCGCATAGATGATCTGGTCGCCGAAGTCGATGCACCCGGCGCGCGCCATCAGCTCCCGGTACTTGGCGTAGGTCCGCGCCAGCTCGAGCTCGCGGGTCGCGCGATCCCGGAGCTCGGCGTCTTCCGGGTGCTCCGCGGCCACGGCGGCGAGGCGCTCGGCGTAGGCCAGATGCTCCTCCGGCGAGACATCCTCGTCCTTCGCGCGGGAGAAGAGCGAGATGACCGCGTCCAGGTGCTTGGTGGGATCACCCAGGGGACGGTAGTGGTCGAGCGGAAACTCGAAGAGGTGGTCCCGGAAGAAGATGATCTGCTCGGCGCGGTTCAACACCCTGAAGTCCGGGGTCAGTCCGACTTCGAGAGCGTTTTCCTTCAAGAGGCGGTCGCCGAAGGCGTGAAAGGTCGAGATCCGGACATCGGCGTAGCCGTAGGGGACGAGGGTGTCCACCCGCTCCTCCATTTCAGCCGCGGCCTTGTCGGTAAAGGTGAGGGCGAGGATCTCCTCGGGGCGGCAACGCTTGCTCGCGATCAGGTAGGCGATGCGGCGGGTGATGACAGTGGTCTTACCGGTGCCGGCGCCAGCCACGATGAGGAGCGGGCCCTGATCGTGGGTGACAGCTTCGGCTTGGGCGGGATTTAGCCCCTCGAGGATCTTCTCCGCCATCGGGAGCGAATGTCCCCTCTGTGTCCTCCCATTCGGAGTTGTCGCGGTGGGTCAGACCACCACGCGTTTCGCGCGGAGGGCCGCCACCTCGTCTCTACTGTAGCCATGCTCTTGGAGAATGGCGTCGGTGTGCTCGCCGTAGGCCGGTGCCGCCGTGCGCACACCGGGATCCATTGCCGAAAATTTCATGGGTGAGCCGATCACGCTGATCTTCCCGAGCCGTGAGTGCGTAGCCGGGGACACCATCTGCAGGTGCTCCACCTGGGGCTCCTGCATCAGCCGGTCGATCGTGTTCACTGGGGCCGCCGGGACGCCCGCGTCGGCCAGGCGCTCCAGGAGGGGATCGAGGTCACACTGCGCGATCGCGTCAGCGATGATCGCTTCAAGCTCCGCTCGGTGGGCGACGCGGTCCATGTTGGTCTTGAAGCGCGGATCCTCCACGAGATGCTCAAGGTCGAGCTCTCTACACAGGCGACCCCAAAGGCGGTCGTTGGCGGCCGCGATGAAAATGTACTGTCCGTCCCGGCACCGGAAGTTCCGGTAGGGGCAGACGGAAGGGTGGGCAGAGCCAAGGCGCGTGGGGACGGTTCCGTCCAGGAGGTAGGCCTCGGCGTGGTAGTTGAGGAGAGAGAGCGCGGTCTGGAGGAGCGAGCACTCAATCCGCTGCCCTTTTCCGGTCTTCTCGCGGGAGAGCAGGGCATTGACCACCGCGAAGGCCGCGATGATACCGGTGGTCAGGTCGAGGAACGAGAGCCCGCAGCGCACCGGATCGCCGTCTGGCTCTCCGGTCACGCTCATCACGCCGCTGTACGCCTGCACCAGGGCCTCGTACCCGGCCCCCTGAGCGAGTGGGCCGGTGCGGCCAAAGGCGGAAATCGTGCAATAGATCAGGCGCGGGTTGAGGGCGCTCAACACCTCGTAGCCCAGCCCGAATTCCTCCATGGTGCCGGTGCGGAAATTCTCGACCAGCACGTCCGCGTTACGGGCGAGCCGCTTCAGGACCTCCTGTCCCTCGGGAGCCTTCAGGTCGAGCGTCATCCCGCGCTTGTTGCGGTTACACACGAGAAACGCCGCCGACTCACCTTCCTTCCGCGGCGGCCAGGTCCGCGCCTCGTCTCCGCCCGCAGTGTCCTCGATCTTCATGACCTCCGCCCCCATGTCGCCGAGCCAGGCCGCGCAGAACGGCCCCGCGAGCACCCGCGAGAGGTCCAGAACCTTCACGCCTTCGAGCGGCAGCGGCTTGGCACCCATGCCTCAGCCTCCCAGCTTAGGCCACACCTCTCCCGCCAAGCGCTCCATCGTCTCCAGCACCTCGGGGTAAGGTCCGGTGCGGCAGTCGAAGATGGCGTGGGTCGGCCCCAGGTCCACAATCGGCTTGAGCTGCTCGGCAACCTGCGCGGCGGTTCCGACGAACACGCGGCCAGGCTCCTCGGGATCGCGCCGGGTGGCGTCGCCGCGCGGGCCGACCACGCGCACCCCGTAGCGCACGCTGAACCCGCAGGCCCCTGGCGGGCTCCCGTGCGCGCGGAGCTGTTCCCGCAGGTATCCGAGAAACGATGGCAGTTCCTCCGCGAGCACCCGGAACGCGTGCCAGCTCTGGCCGTACTTGGCGGCTCGCCGGATCGCGGGCCGACTATTGCCGCCAACAAAGATGGGCGGGTGCGGTTTCTGCGCCGGCTTGGGGAAGCACCCGATCTCGCGGACCTGATAGAATTTCCCCTCAAACGCCGGGTTCTCTTCGGTCCAGAGCTTGACGAAGATCTCGATCCACTCGTCCGTGACTGACCCCCGCGACTCAAATGGCGGGGCGCCCATGGCGAGAAACTCCTCGGCCAGCCATCCCGCGCCGACGCCCACAAACAGACGCCCACCCGAGAGCACGTCAATCGTCGCCAGCATCTTGGCGGTCAGGATCGGGTTTCGGTACGGCAGCACCAGGACGCTCGGCCCAAAGCGGATCGTCTTCGTCGCGCCGGCTAGGAAACAGAGCATGGAAATCGGCTCAAGGTAATCGGCCTCCGGCGGGACGAAGAGCCGACCGGTGCGGTTGTACGGGTATCGAGACTCGATGCGACGCGGAATCACGATGTGATCCGTGACCACGATCGAATCGTAGCCGAGCGCCTCCGCTTTGCGAGCCATCTCGACCACGTTGGCCGGTGTGGCCAGGGGGCCGGCATTCAGCACCTGGAATCCAAGCTTCACCATGGCGATCCCTCCCGCGCCTCAAAGCGGCAACCGGGGGGTATTGTACCTTATTTACTCCGGGGCGAACGCGACCCGGACCCTGCAGGCATCTCGCTCCCATGCGGGGCGCGTCACGCTAGGGTGTAAAACTTGATTCGGACCGTGGTGCCCAGCATCAGACGGGCCTGGATGGTCTCGAGCCGTCGGTTGGGCCCAAAGGTCACCCGCGCAGGATAACTGGGGCTGGCCCAGGACGAGAAGCGGGTGAGATCCAGAAGGGCTGCGGGCCGGTCGCTCTCCTTGTCGGCGACAACGGTGAACCGGAGTGGCACGATCTCGGCCCGGTACCCTCGGGCCTGAACCTCGTCCGGCCCCTCTCGTTCAGGGCGCACCCGCCGGACCACAAATGTCCGGTAGCCCCCCTGCCCGTCCACCTCCAAGAGGTTCTGGGCGAAGTTCAGCGTGGCGGTCACGATGTCGTCCACCGGCTGGCCGGCTGGGAGCCTGATCACGTCGTCCGCCACACGCCGGCGTCCCAGGAGGAAGGTTCGGCTGGCGTGATGGTAGTGGATAAGTCCACGATCGTAGTCGTAGCTAATGTGGGTCCGGCTCTCGCGCCCCTTGAGAGTGAAGAACAGCGCAGTGGCCGTGGGGGCGAACCGCCCCTCCCGGATGAGGCCGGCCGACTCGATCCGGTTCGAGATCCCCGGTCCCTCCCCGGCGACCAGGACCCGATAGCGCCCGGCGATCCGATCCACCTCCTCGTCTACCGAGCCATCCAGGGTGAAGGTCAAGAGGCTAAAGAGAATCCCGATGTCGGCATGATAGGTGACCGGGGAGCTGACCTGTTGGTCGCCCCGGCCAAGCCGAGGGGCTAGGATGAGGGCGAGGGGTAAGGCCAGGAACTGGCGGCGAGAGAGAATCATCCGACCTCCAAGACTCCCCCTATTCTACCCCCCTTGGTCTCCAGGTTTGGTCAGGCCAGCCGACTAAGGAAATTTGTTGTAATTTTTGTTGTAATTTCAGGCGCATCCCTGGTAGGGTAAATTCGGCTTTTCCCAACGCAATTAGGCTATTAGAGGGCAGAGGCACGATGAAGCGCCGCCGGGTGGTGATTACC
>CAYFIG010000135.1:0-5929 GCA_964342905.1 uncultured bacterium | reverse complement strand
GGGATCCCCCACCACGCTCCCATCAACTGGGGAGACCATGAGTGTCTCTACTTCCTTGACCCTGATGGTAACCTCCTGGAGCTCGTCGGCTACCGGCCCTCCTAGAGCACGTCCGCTGAGTGACCGCTTCTCGGACTGTGATACAATGCGTTCGGTCTTCACACCGAGTAGCGGAGGATTTCGTTGGCCATTCTGAAGGTCGCCCGTTTGGGCCACCCGGTGCTCCGCAGGGTCGCTGAGCCTGTTTCGCCGTCGGAGCTTCGATCTCCCCAGGTCCAGAGCTTCATCGACGACATGGTGGAGACTATGCGGGAGTACAACGGAGCCGGCCTCGCCGCTACCCAGGTGCACACCCTCAAACAGATCGCGGTCATCGAGGTCCATAAGAATCCCCGGTATCCCGACGCCCCCGAGATCCCGCTCACGGTGATCGTGAACCCCCAGGTCACCCCGCTCACCGAGGAGATGGAAGAGGGCTGGGAGGGATGCCTTTCCATCCCTGACTTCAGGGGAAAGGTGCCCCGTTACACCCAGGTGAAGCTTCGAGCTCTTGACCGCTACGGAGAGCCCATGGACCTGATCGCCAAGGACTTCTTCGCGCGGGTGATCCAGCACGAGACCGATCACCTGAACGGGATCGTGTACCTCGACCGGATGAAAGACTTCTCGACGCTCACCCACCTGGCCGAGTGGAGCAAGTACTGGCTCGAAAGTGCGGAGCAGGATGACTGAGGGAGTCCTCGCCGTTGTCAAAGATCTCTTCTTCGTCGCCCGGATCCGGGAGACCGCCCGGCTGACCGGGACTCCCATCGAGTTCTGCCGTTCGCTGAATGACCTTAAAGCCCGCTTGGAGTCCGGGACAACTCCCGGCCTGGTGATCCTGGATCTGACCGCCCAGGGGTGGGACTACGCGGCCTTCTTCGCGCTGCTCGAAGCGCGGATGCCCCGGCCTCCGATCCTCGCCTTCACGACCCACGCCCTGGCGCGAACCACCCAGCCGTGGCACCCGCGGTGCGATCGGGTGGTCACCAAGGAGACGTTCACCCAGGAGCTGCCCGATCTCCTCACTCACGGGATCGCCGCCCGTGGGGAGGCCCGAACGCCTTGAAGAGGTGATTGCCATGACCGCGGAAGAGTTTGTCAAGGAGCTTGACGCCCAAAATCAGGAGCGACTCCGCCGTCTCGCGCCGGAGGCCACGCTCAAGCCGGAGGTAGAGGGCGACCTGAACGTGGTGAACCTGCTCAAGGTCGCCCTGAAGAACGAGGTGGAGGCCAGCGAGATCGCTGCGCGGTGGATGGTGACCACCGACGATGTGGACGTCAAACTGGCCTTCGCCCGCCAGGTGGGGGATGAGGCCAAGCACTACCGGCTGATCGTCGAGCGGCTCAGGGAGCTCGGCTTCGACGCCAAGGCCTTCAACCCCCTGGCCAAGGGGTACGGTCCGCTCTTCGAGTATCTCAGGACGCTGACCACGACCGTCGAGCGCGCGGCGGCCGGGCAGTTCACCCGGGAGGCCATCGCCGTCGTGAAGAACCGGCAGTTCATCGAGTTCTGCGAGGGCGTCGGAGACCGGGCCACCGCGGCGCTCTACCGGGACATCATCGAGCCCGACGAGCGCTATCATCACGAGCTGGGCCGCTCGATTCTCCTCCGCTATGCCGCGACCCCTGAGGCCCAGGAAAAGGCCCGGCACGCCGCGACGCGCACGCTGGAGCTGGCCGAGGAGCTCCAGGCCATGGCGCTCAAGACGGCCGGCATCCACCACGCCCCCGGCTGCTAGCGTGGGATCGGGTTCTTCGCTCGACGAGTTCAGGCGGGTCGTGCTTGGGCCGGACACCGAGATTGACCTGGCCCGGGCCGCTCTCCTGATCGCCAAGACCGAGTATCCCGATCTCAACCTGGAGCGGTACCTCTACCGGCTCAAGCAGCTCGCTGCCGAGGCCAGGGCCGGTAGGGTGGAGCTCGATCCGCTTCGCCGGCTCCATAGGCTCCGCGAATTCCTCTTCGAGGAGGCCGGGTTCAGGGGGAACGTCGAAGAATACTTCGATCCCCGGAACAGCTTCCTCAACGACGTCCTGGATCGGAAGCTTGGCATCCCGATCACGCTCTCGCTGGTCCTGATGGAGGTAGGAAACCGACTCGGGCTGGACCTCCAGGGGATCGGCCTCCCCGCTCACTTCATTGTAGGTGTGCAGATCGACGGCTGTCAGATACTCCTGGATCCCTTCCATGGCGGAACGCTCCTCACTGCGGAGGGTGCTCAGGAGCTGGTCTCCCGGGTCCTGGGGCGGCGAGTGACCCTCCAAGAGGAGCACTTCACCCCGGTCACCAAGCGCCAGTTCCTCGCGCGGATGCTCACGAACCTCAAGGCCATCTACTGGCGAACGGGGTCTTGGGCGAAGGTCCTCCCGGTGGTGGACCGGCTCCTGGCGCTGGAGCCCGATGCGTCCGGCGAGATCCGCGACCGAGGCGTCGTCCTGACCAACCTCGGGGAACTCCAGCGCGGCATCGCTGACTTGGAGCGCTACCTGAACCAGCATCCCGGGGCCCCTGACGCCGAGACCGTCCGGACGCAGCTCCGACGGGTGCGCCAGACGCTGGCCACGCTGAACTGAGCCGACAGGTTTCTAAAACCCTTCCTGAATCCAGGCAGATGCGCTCTTATTTTTTAAGCTGTAACAAGGACCTGAATTGGGGCTCAAAGGGAAATCTTTTCGTGAGCCACGGCGGGCCCCTGCTATCGATTTTCCACCAACTCAAGGAGTGTGCGCGTTGGAGCGAAAGCTGCATGACCGAGAGGAAAGTAGCCGCGCTTAGCCGCTACGCCAAGTGACACCTCCGGTCGATCTTGGGCAGCGATGAACGCGTGAACCCGGGTCTTCCACTCCCTCAGCATAACAGCTATGCCGAGTCTCTTAAGACACGTGATATACTCCTCCACGCACCGCATCACTGGCGTTTCTCGAACAGAATCCGAACAGACGTCGTCAAAACGACCGTTGGGCTGCCCATGTGGATTAATCAGAATAACCACCATGGGATTCTGTCCTATCGGCTCCAACCCGTGAGGAGGGACTGGAAGTCCCGAGGCTCCCAACGCGTCCATGACGCTCTGGAGGGCTTGCATGCCGTTCCCCTCCGCGTCACGAACGACTCCAAGACTAACGAGACGATCGAAGCCTTCAACCCCCTTTAGTGCTTCCAAGGTTCCTCGCAGATTGTTGATCCCCTCGAATGAGCGAACTTCGATGTCGGAGAATCCCATGTGATCTTTAATTGCAGAGAAGAAATTCACTTCGTCGTTCCCCTCTACCAGCACGAGCTTCGTGTGCTGAAGGGGTTCCGCCATACTACCGGAGTTCTAGCTCTGTCTTCAGGGCCGCCTCGATAGCTTCTCTGCTAAACGCTTTCGCGGAAACTGTTCGATCGGGCTCGCGCTGCAGCCGGAATAATCTAAAAGCATACTCCTGCTTGGCGAATACCTCATGCGCCGCACGGACGCATTCAGCGCTGTGAGTGGTTACGAACAACTGGGTATTAAAGCGTTCAGCGAAACTCGCGGTAGCCTCCCATATTTTGCCGAGTACGGAGTAATGAACACCGTTTTCGAACTCGTCTATGAATGCTACGCCGTTTTTGGCACTGGCGATGGCGACAAGGATAGCGGCTAGTCTGACCATTCCTTCGCCGGCATAAGCGAGCGGCAAGAAGCGATCCAAACCGACGTCGGCGTGAATCATAGTCACCCCACCATGATTCAAAAGCCGGACTGCCTTAATCGCTGGCTCGATGGCCCTTAACGCATCGATCAGCCGTTTTTCTTCTCCAACACTCCTAGCTAACTCACTGAATTTGTCCGCATCACTTTTGTGATCTGCACTTCGAGGGGTGAGGAAAAACCCGGGATAAAGAGGGGGTATTGGTGCCGGCCCTAGTCGAAACTGTCCCTTCTCCAGTATAGCTTGGGCCGATAACGGCTGAGGACGTGACGGGTCGATAAACGTGATCTCGATTGCCTGGCTGGCTGCAGTTGGCGGAGCCTCAGCCTCGCCTGGCTGAATGACCGTCGGAGTGGGAACAACCCGCAACCGGCAGACTCGCTTGATACCGAGCTGGTCGATGCCCTCTAGTTCGATAGGAGGCCTTGGGTTGAACTCGTTGAAGAGGCCGGAGAGAGCCACCTCAAGACCACCTTGAAACTGGGTAACCCCCCGAAGAGCCTCAATTGTGAACGGCAGGTGGACGTTTGTTGCGCCGCTGTGTAAAAACAGGGCCTCTAGCAGTGACGTTTTTCCGACGTTGTTGCGACCGGTAATGAGATTGACCCGCTGAAAATCATCAATACGGAACTCCTTAAAGAGCCTAAAGCGTCGGATCACGAAAGACTTGTACATTGGGAGCGGATTATCCCCTCGTTCGGGAGGATCTCGGCCCGGTTTTGAAAAACCGACCGCTCATCAACAGCATCTTGCCCGCACTCCACCGTAATCGATGCCAGTCCGGAAAGATTTCTTATTGATCATCGACTGCATTCTACCAGGCCTTTGGACCCTTGCGGGTCCAAAATTCTGCGCCCGGCACTGGTCTTTTCGGGAAGTTAGCGTGATCCTCAGATCCCCCGCAATTTGGGCTCGTAGAAGAAGGCGAACTGAACCGAGCAAATCGGGTCAACCGCGTCGGCCGGGACTTCCCGGGCTGTGGCGCTGCAGTTGGATCCAGAGGCCGGTGAGGCCTGATGGCAGCGCCAGGACCACCACGATCAGGGTGAGCCCGAGGCCGAGCAGGTAGGCGGAGCGAAAGTTGAGGAGCAGGACCTCCGAGGCCAGCCCCAAAAACACCGCTCCCACGATCGGCCCTGTCACGCTTCCCACCCCTCCCAAGAGCGCCATGATCACGGTCTGAAACGAAACGAGCGGGTTGAAGACCTGAGGATCGATGTAGGTCCAACGCGGGGCCATCGCCGCTCCCGCCGCCCCCATGAAGGCCGCGCTCAGCGCGAAGGTGGTGATCTTCACCGCCGTGGTGTTGATCCCCAGCGTCTCTGCCCGCTCCTCGTCCCCTCCGATGCCCACCAGTGCGGAGCCCCACCGTGATCGCCTCAGGAGGAGTGCCGTCGCCACCGCCAGCCCTGCCAGGGTGAGGACCGTATAGTAGAGGGTCAGAGGCTCCGGCTGGGTCAGAAGAAGCCGCCCCACCGTTCCCGTCACGCCGGTTTCGTACCAGATCAACGTGTGCTTGGCCAGCTCTGCCAGGCCGAAGGTGAAGATGGCGAAGTAGGGGCCGCGGAGCCGAAGCGCGAGGCCTCCCACCACGAGCGCCATGCCCGCCCCCACGGCACCGCCGAGGAGCACGGGAGCCGGCCAGGGCGCCGCGCCCCCGACCATCGCTGTGAGGTACGCGCCGGCTCCCCAAAAGGCTCCCGTCGCGAGCGAGAGGTAGCGGGTGGGGCCCGAAAAGAAGCTCCAGGCAACCGCCAGCACCACGTCGGCCAGGATCGCCAGGGCGAGCGAGCGGAGGTAGGGAGAGAGGAACGCGGGCGCCGCAACCAGCGTCAGGACCAGCAGCCCCAGCAGCACTCTAGCGGCCAAGGAGTCCGGAGGGCTTCAGGATCAGGATGAGGGAGAGGACACCGTAGCTGGCGATCAGCCGGATATCCGAAGCGGCCAGGTGGACCGAGAACGTCTCCACCAGGCCGAGGAGGAGGGCTCCGACGAGGCTTCCCAAGAGGTTCCCGAGACCGCCGAGGATCACCACGACCAGCGCGGTGACGGTGTAGGGGAGGCCGATGAACGGGGTCAGCTCGAAGAGCATGCTCACGAGGGAGCCGGCCACCGTTGCCATCGCCACCCCGACGCCGAAGCAGCGGGCGTGCATCCGCCGGAGATCGACCCCGACGAGCTGGGCCCCCTCGGGGTCCTGCATGAGGGC
>CAYFIG010000134.1:0-5936 GCA_964342905.1 uncultured bacterium | reverse complement strand
CCCGCCCCCGGAGGTCGTCGGGGAGGTTCACCCGAAGCCACTCCGTCACCTCTTTACGGAACGCTTCCTGCTCGGGGGTGAAGTCAAAGTCCATGGGTACGCCCTCTCAGTGCATCACGGCGCCGCCGTCCACGCAGAGCGCCTGGCCCGTGATGTTCCGCGCCTCCTCCGAGGCGAGAAAGACCGCAGCCCAGCCGATGTCCTCGGGTGTCTGCTCCCGCTTCATCGGGATCAGATCGGCCACGCGCTTTTCGAAAACCTGACGTGGCGCCATTCCGGCGAAAGCGGGGTTAGTCTTGGCAATGTGCTCCGCGAGCCCCTTCCAGAAATCAGTCCAGAGGACTCCGGGGCAGATGGCGTTGACGGTAACCCCATAGGGGGCCAGCTCCTTGGCAACAATCCGGGTAAAGGTGATAACGCCCATCTTGGACACGCTGTAAGCCGGCATGGTGGGTGCCGAGAGCGGCCCTGCGATTGAGGCAATGTTGATGATCCGGCCCGCTCTGCGCTCCATGAAATATGGCGCGATCGCCTTGCACGTGAAGAAAATGGATTTGACGTTCACCGCGTACACCCGGTCCCAGTCCTCCTCGACGTTATTGGTGAATGGGAGCCCGGGCGGAGACGCCACCCCCGCGTTGTTGACCAGGATGTCGATCTGGCCGAAGACCTCGCGGATCCTGGAGAGCGTCCCCTGGACGTCGGAAGCGTGGGTCACGTCGGTTTTCAGCGCGAACGCCTTTCGCCCCAGCCTTTCCACTTCCTTGACGACGCCTTGAGCGTTCTCCAACTGGATATCGGGGATCGCGATGGCGGCCCCCTCGCGGGCCATGCACAGAACAATCCCCCGGCCGATCCCGCTCCCCCCGCCGGTCACCACTGCCACTTTCCCTTCGAGCCGCATCATCCAACTCCGCCCCACTCAGACGGCCGCGTCCCCCAGAATCCCGCCGTAGACGCTCCCCATTGCCCCGGCCCCAACGATCCCGATCTTCACCGCGCCCCCTCCGGAGGCCGCCGCCCGAGGGTACGGTAGACCTCCTGCACTGGCTCGGCTGTCATAAACGCCTGGCGAAGGCGCAGCGTGCGCAACCTGCCGAGGATCCCTTCGATCGTCTGCACGGCCAGGGAAAGTTCGCTCTCGGCCTGCTTGTCTTTACCCATTCGGGTAAGAACTTTGCCGAGGGCGGCCTTGCCGAGCCAGATCTCGCGCGGCGCCTTAATGGCTTCCGCCAGCTGAACCGAGGTATCCAGGAGCCGCGAAGCTTCTTCCAGTCTTCCCATCGCTTCAAGAACCTCTCCCTTAAGCCGCTGGGCCCGGGTCATATGCTTCCGGGAGTCAGACTGGCCAGCCATCTGAAGCGATTCCTCCGCATACGTCCAGGCTTCGTCGTGCCGCCCCTCAGCCAGCGCCAGCGCCCCCCGGGCGCGCAGAAGCGGGATGTGCCAGCGCCACCGGTACCAGGTGTCCCCTTCAAGGAGGGCCCACGCGCGGCGGAAGAACTCCTCGGCGAGGCCGTGTTCACCCTGCTGTAGGTGGGCAAGTCCGACCTTCAGGAGGGAGTGGCCACGCGGCTCTGGCCAGGGGAACGTCTTCTGCGCCACTTCGTCCCCTTCCAGATTGAGCTGGATCGCCTCCTCCAGGTCGAAGAGCTCGAGGTGGACCCCACCGATGATATTCGGGGCCCGGGCAATCCAGAACTTGTCCCCGGCCGTGGAAGCATAGTCGCTGAGGCGCCGATACCAGCTGAGCGCTTCCTCGTAGTCGCCCTTCGCGGTGTTGGCGTGGCCGATCATGAAGGCGGCATAGCCCCAGAGGAACCCCGCGTGGGCGCGCTGGGCCAACTCCGCCCCCTCGTCGAGATACTGGAGGGCGGGGTCGAAGTCCCCACGCCACTGGAGCGCCCCCCCGAGGAAGCAGAGCGTCATGGAAAGCAACTGCGGATCCCCGATCTCCTTGGAGAGCCGTAGCGCTTCCTCGGCATCGGGCGTCGTCTCAACGATCTGACCGTACCCGGCCGATCGGATCCAGACCCGATTCGCGAGGCCAACCGCCTGGAACGCGCGATCCTCCAGCTCCCGCGCGATAGCCAGCGCTTGCTCGTTGTACTCGATCGCTGGCTCCCCGCGGTGCCAGTAGTTGTACACGCCGCTGAGCCCGACGAGGACCTCGATCTCCCTCCGCCGGTCCCCCGCCCGCCGGACTAGATCGAGGGCCCGCTGGTAGTCCGCCGCCGCCGCCTCGTACTCCCCCAGGACGGTGAGGACCGCCCCGTGCTTCTCGTACAGGCCTGCCAGCCGCTCGGAATCGAGGGGTGGCCTCATCCTCTCCGCAGCCTGTAGGGCGCGCTGGTAATGCACCTTCGCCTCGACGTTCGCGAACGAGTCCCCGGCCCGCCGGCCAGCGAGGACGCTGTACTCCATCGCCTTCTTCCACTCCTCGCCCTGGAAAAAGTGATGGGCCAACTCCTCGTAGTGGTCCGCAAGGCGATCCAAGTAAAGCTCTTCGATCGCGTACCCCACGGCACGGTGGAGTTCCTTGCGCCGTTCCTTCAGCAGGCTGTTGTAGGCCACATCCTGAATCACCGCGTGCTTGAAGACGTAGGCCGGCTCGGGGAGCAGCCCCTGTTCGTAGATGATCTCCAGGGCTTTAAGCTCTGCCAGTAATCCCTCAAGCCGGCCGGTGAACCCCGCGATCTTCTCGAGGAGTCGCTGCATGAACTGCCGGCCGATGACGGAAGCCAGCTGGACCGTTCTCTTGCCGTCCTCGCCCAGACGGTCCAGCCGGGCCATGATAATCGCCTGGATAGTGTCCGGCACGCTGACCTCCTCGATCCCCTTCACCATCCGGTAGCCACCGTTCTCCCGCCGGAGAACGCCCAAATCGAGGAGCGTCTTGGTGACCTCCTCAACAAAGAGCGGCACTCCCTCCGCCTTCTCCATGAGGGCCGCCTTGAGCTCCTGAGGGAACTGCTCGCTCCCTAAAACTCGCCCCGCCATGGCCAGGCTCTCGGCCTCCGAGAGGCTGTGGAGCGTCAGCGTGGTGAAGAAGCTCCGGCTCCCGAACGGCGGGGTGTAGCCGACCCGGTAGGTCAATATGACCATCAGCGGGACGCCCGCGACCGAGTCCATGAAGGAGGCCAGGTACTCCTCCGTGGTCGTGTCGACCCAGTGGAGGTCCTCAAAGACAAACACAAGGGGGCGGAGCGTCGCCCCACGGAGGGAGATCGCGCGGTTGGCATCAAAGATTCTCTTCCGCCGCGCCGAAGCCTCCATGGCCGAGACCGCCGGGGCCCCCGAATCCACCCCCAGCAGGTGCCGGATATACGGAATGTGCGGCTCCAGATCCCCCATCCGGCGCATCCCATGTTCGACCTTGGCGATGATCTCAGGCTCCCCGTCCACCTCCTCGATCCGGAAGTTCTCACGATACTGATCAATGACGGGGAGAAATGGGCTCGACTGGCCAAACGAGATACAGCGTCCCTCAAGCCAGGTCACGGCTTCCTCGGCATTGGCCAACGCCCGGCGGAACTCCAGCACGAGCCGGGATTTACCGATGCCTGCCTCGCCAGCGATGCAGACGACCTGCCCTCGCCCGGTCTTGACCTCCCGGAAGAGATCACGCAGGGTGTTCAGCTCCCGGTCCCGCCCGACGAGTGGCGTAAGGCCCCGCTCAGCCGCCACTTCCAGCAAGGCCCGGCGCCCGCGCGCCCGGAGCACCTCAAACGCCCGAACCGGAGCGTGCCCCTTCACCGGCACCTCCCCCAGGTCCAGGGTCTCGAAGAAGCCCGTGATCAGCTTGCGAGTCGCCTCGCTCACCAGCACGCTGCCGGGGCGGGCCATCTGCTGGAGCCGCGCAGCCAGGTTTGTCGTGTCCCCTACCGCCGTGTAGTCCATCCGGAGATCGTCCCCGATCCGGCCCACGACAACGGGACCCGTGTTGATTCCGATCCGCATCTGGAGGGTCAGGCCTCGCTGGGCCTGAAGCTCCTTGCTGTAGTCCCGGATTGCGCGCTGGATCCCCAGGGCCGCGTGCACCGCCCGCCGCGGACTATCCTCGTGGGCAATCGGCGCGCCGAAGAGCGCCATCACCCCATCGCCCGTGTACTGGTTGATCGTCCCTTCGAACCGGTGTACCTCCGCTGTGATCAGCTCAAAGCACCGGTCGATGATCTGATGGACCTCCTCCGGGTCCAGCTTGTCGGCCAGCGCCGTGAAGCCTGCCACATCGGCGAAGAGGACGGTGACCTGGCGGCGTTCTCCCTCCAGGGCGGACCGCTCTTTCAGGATCTTCTCGGCCAGGTGCTTGGGGGTGTAAGCGACGAGCCGGCTCTGGCGGTCGGCTGCCGCTGTAGGTTTGAGGGTAGGAGTAGGCGCGGGAGGCTCAGCCTCCGTCAAGCGCTGACCGCACGCCCCGCAGAACCGCGCCCCTGGCCGGAGGGGTGCACTGCACTGGGGACAGCGGGCCTCCAGCGGGCCCCCGCACTGATCGCAAAAGCGGTTCTGGGGAGGATTGTCAGCCTGGCAGCTACGGCAGAGCATGGCTCTGCTTATTTAGCACAAACATGCTGCCCTGAATAGCGCGAACTCCCTCGCCGTCAAAGGCGACAAGAAAGGAGGTGAGCGTCGTCTATACCACTCCCGCGGTCTATGCCGCTCCGGCAGCAGTTGTGACGGTCGCGCCTCCCCCACCGCCTATGCCGACCGTAATCCAGTACCCCCACGGGAGGTACGAGCTGCGCGGCGATGGTACGACCACCCAGTATCACTGGGTCTGGATCCCCAACCCGCCGCCTCCGCCACCGGCCGCGGCGCCGCCTATCTCGCCATAAAGGGAATACGACGGGGAGCGAATTCGGTTCGCTCCCCGTCGGTCTTTCAGCGAACCCTGAGGCCAAGCCTCAATGACCCGCCGGTCCGGGAGAGCCTTCGCCGGGCCTCTCGGGCGCTGACCCGCTGGCGCGCCATCACGACCGCAATCTTCGTCCGCCCGTCCGCAGCCTTCAGCAGCCGACGCGCACGACTCTCGCTCGTTCCGCCCAACTTTTGAACTAGCCTCAATGCGCGGGCCCTGAGCTTTCGAGAGGTGGGGCGGAGATCAACCATGAGGTTACCGTAAACCTTACCGAGCCGGACCATGCTCGCTGTGGTGAGCATGTTCAGAATCATCTTGGTCGCGCTCCCCGCCTTGAGTCGGGTCGAACCGGCCAGGAGCTCCGGCCCCACGCGCGGGGTAATCACGAGGTCAGCAAGCCTTCCCACAGGGCTCCGCGGATTCATGGCCAGGAGAACGGTCCGAGCCTTGCGCCGCCGGGCCTCGGCCAGGGCCGCCCGGACAAACGGACTGACGCCGCTCGCTGAGATTCCCACCACCACATCTCCCGCCCGCACCGATCGCCGGACCGCTCGCCGCGCCTCACCCGTCCGATCCTCCGCCCCCTCCCGCGAGCGGAAGACCGAGGTCCGGCCACCCGCGATGATCGCCTGAACCATCGACGGCGGTGTCCCGAAGGTTGGCGGACACTCGGCAGCCTCCATAACTCCGAGACGCCCGCTCGTGCCGGCACCTATGAAGAAGAGGCAGCCACCCCGTTCCAGGCTGGTCACGATCAGCTCAACAGCGCGTGCGATCGGGCGCCGGACCCGCCCTACCGCGGCCATGATCCGCCGATCTTCCCGGTTCATGAGGCTCACGATGGCGAGGGGCGAGAGCTGGTCCAGGTTTCGACTCCGCGGGTTCGCCTGCTCGGTGGGAAGCCGGTCGTAGGAGATTCGGCGCATGGCGTCCCGAGTATCCTACTATAAGAGCGCATGGCGCGCGTGCGGACCGGGCTCGAGATCCTCCTGCAGGACCACACTCGCTTGCTCAAAGGCAAACGAGTCGGGCTCGTCGCTCACCAGGCGTCGGTGGACAGCTCCCTCCAGCACGCAAT
>CAYFIG010000133.1:2343-5951 GCA_964342905.1 uncultured bacterium | reverse complement strand
ATTGTGGGCCTCCCGCGGTCCTGTGCCGACACGTTCATGAATAAAGCAGGCTAGAAAGCTTTCTTCAGACGTGGGTGGGGGCGCGCCATGACCATCCACTCGAGACCCACCCGACGCTCGACGGACTCGGTCGACACGTAGGTTTCGAGAAAGGTAAAGTCGGGCGTGAAGAGCTGGCGAATCTCTGCTTCCGTAGCCGGGAAGGGCGGGCCGTCCGTCCCCTCCCGAACCGGATAGAAGCAGGCCAGGAGCCAGCCCTCCGGCTTCAGGATCTCCTGGACCAGCCTCACGTACTCGGGACGGCGGTGCGGGTCTATGGCGCAGAAGCAGGTGTACTCCCAGATGCCGTCAAAGAACCCCTGGTAATCGGCCACAAGGCCAAAGATGTCCCGCTGCTCGAAGGCGATCTCGATGCCTTCCTGCTTCGCGAGAGCCTGAGCGTCACGGATTGCCTGGGCGGCGAAGTCGAAGCCCCACACCCGGTACCCCAACCGGGCGAAGAGCCGGGCATCGTGCCCTCTGCCGCAGCCCAGGACCGCGACGTTTCCCGTTGGCGGGAGGTTACGCCGCAGGTATTCGACGAGCGACGGAGCTGGCCGGCCCAACTCCCAGCCGTCGCCGCCGCGCTCGTAGAGCCCTTCCCAGAAGGCGGGCTCGTTCACGCTGGGGAGAATATCGGAGGTCATCCGGCGGCGATGCTCCCTGCGTCGGGAGCAGGCCCGATGCTACAGCACCTACCTCCCGCCGGTGGTAGGGTCGATCATCATCTTGACCTCCGAAATGCGGTTGATCGGGAACCCGCCCTTTTGCGCGTGCTCCCGTAGCTTCTCTTCGTTGGGTGCGATATAGACGCAGTAGACCTTGTCCCCGCTGACGTAGCTGTGAAGCCACTGCACGTCGCCTACTTCTCGAATGGCTTTGTTGGAGGTCTCGGACAGCTCTCGGCCCTGCTTGGCGAACAGCTCGGCGGCTCCTGGGATCTCGCGCTCGATGACATATTTCGGCATGGGTGGTCCCTCCTCGGCTCCGGTCCGTAGTGCCGGCCCTGTGGTTTGCAATCGGAGACTTAGTAAGCTTCCTCTATCTCCACACTCCATTCTGAATCATTTTCGAATGGCTACGATGTGGTCTCGCAGGAAAGAGAAGCCAGGCCTCCCGGCGTCGGAAGCATAGCCGATGCTACGGACTGAATTTATGCAGCCTCCCGGTGGTTGTCAAGCGAGTTCGTGACTGTTCTTGACCCCTCCAGTTTCACCGGCTAAGCTTGTCGCCAGACTCGGGAGGCCTAGGCATGAAGTGTCCCCGCTGCCAGCACGAGAACCAACCGCAGGCGAAGTTTTGTGAAGAGTGCGCCACTCCGCTGGCGCGGACCTGTTCGAAGTGCGGCACCCAGCTTTCCGCGACGGCGAAGTTCTGTCCCGAGTGCGCGCATCCCATAGCGGCTGGTGTCGTTGCGCAACCTCGCTTTACATCGCCTGAGGCCTACACCCCGAAGCACCTCGCCGAAAAGATCCTGACGTCTAAGAGCGCCCTGGAAGGGGAACGCAAGCAGGTGACGGTGCTGTTCGCCGACCTCAAGGGCTCCATGGAGCTGCTCGCCGATCGCGATCCCGAGGAGGCACGGAAGCTCCTCGACCCCGTGCTGGAACGCATGATGGAGGCCGTCCACCCCTACGAGGGGACCGTCAATCAGGTCATGGGCGACGGGATCATGGCCTTGTTTGGGGCTCCACTGGCCCATGAGGATCATGCGGTCCGAGCCTGCTATGCGGCTCTCCGGATGCAGGAGAGCGTGGCCCGGTACGGGGACGAGATCCAGCGGTCCCATGGCGTCCCGCTGACAATCCGGGTGGGCCTCAATTCAGGCGAGGTGGTGGTGCGCGCGATCGGGAGTGACCTGCACATGGATTATACGGCAGTCGGCCAGACCACCCACCTGGCGGCCCGGATGGAGCAGATGGCCAAGCCGGGCTCGGTACTTGCCACGGCCGAGACCATCCGGCTGGCCGAAGGCTATGTCCAGGTGAAGCCGCTCGGTCCGGTGCCGATCAAAGGGCTGGAAGTCCCGATCGAGGTCTACGAGATCATCGGGGCCGGGCCAGTGCGCTCTCGCCTGCAAGCCACCGCCGCTCGGGGTCTCACTCGCTTCGTAGGACGTGACGCCGAGATCGAGGCCCTTCACCAGGCCCTCGAGAAAGCGCGCAGCGGGCATGGCCAGGTGATGTCTCTCGTCGGAGAGCCCGGCGTAGGGAAGTCTCGACTCTTCTGGGAGTTCACCCACTCCCATCGGACCCAGGGGTGGCTGATCCTCGAAAGTGGCTCCGTGTCTTACGGGAAGGCCACCCCCTACCTCCCTGTCATCGACCTCCTCAAGGCCTACGTTCAGATCGAGGCCCGAGATGATGCCCGGAAGATCCGCGAGAAGGTCACCGGGAAGCTCCTTACCCTGGATAGGGCGCTGGAACCCACGCTGCCGGCCTTCCTTACGCTTCTGGACGTACCGGCTGAGGATCCCCAGTGGCAGACCCTCGACCCCGCCCAACGCCGCCAGCGGATCCTGGAGGCCGTCAAGCGCCTCCTGCTCAGGGAGAGTCAGGTCCAGCCCCTCTGCCTGGTCTTCGAGGACCTCCACTGGATCGATTCCGAAACCCAGGCCTTCCTGGACAGTCTGATCGAGAGCCTCCCCACGGCTCGCATCGTGCTCCTCGTCAACTACCGCCCCGAGTACCAGCACGGCTGGGGGGGCAAGACCTACTACACCCAGCTCAGGATTGACCCCTTGCCGCCCGAGAGTGCCGAAGCGCTGCTCGAGGGGCTGCTCGGGAATGATGCCAGCCTTCAAACGCTTAAGCAGCTCCTGATCGAGCGGACCGAGGGAAACCCATTCTTTCTGGAGGAGAGCGTGCGGACGCTGGTGGAGACCCAGATCCTGGTCGGCGAGCGTGGAGCCTACCGCGTGGCGAAGGTCCTCCCGAGCATTCAGGTGCCGGCTACGGTCCAGGCGGTCCTGGCCGCCCGGATCGACCGGCTGCCATCTGAAGAGAAGCGCCTTCTCCAGTCTGCGGCGGTGATCGGCAAGGATGTGCCCTTCGCCCTCCTCCAGGCCATCGCTGAGCTGCCGGAGGAAGAGCTTCGTCGGAGCCTCGCCCACCTCCAGGCCGCCGAGTTCCTCTACGAGGGGAGCCTCTTCCCCGATCTGGAATACACGTTCAAGCATGCCCTCACTTACGAGGTCGCGTATGGCAGCCTCCTGCAGGAGCGGCGCCGGGCCCTTCACGCCCGCATGGTGGAGGCGATCGAAGCCCGGTATGGCGATCGCCTCGCCGAGCAGGCCGATCGGCTCGCCCACCATGCCTTCCGCGGCGGGCTCTGGGAGAAGGCTGCCAACTACGCGCGCCAGATGGGGGATCGAGCGGCCACGCTCTGCGTCGACGCTGAAGCCGTGGCGTTCTACCATCAGGCGATCGAGACCCTGGAGCGGCTGCCAGCAACGCGGGAAACAGCCTGCCTTGGGATTGATATCCGGCTTGCGCTCCGTGCGCCGCTGTGGCGAGGTGGGCAGCTTGAGCGACTGCTCGAGATCTTTCGTGAGGCGGAAGCGCTGGCAA
>CAYFIG010000133.1:0-2333 GCA_964342905.1 uncultured bacterium | reverse complement strand
AAGCCAGTTCGACGAGACCGAGCGATTGGACGTCGTCTACTCGTTCTTCGTCCAATACTACTGGGCCAAGGGCGAGTATGCGCAGGCGATCGCCTATGGGCAGCGCTGCCTCGAAACGGCAGACCGTCGGGACGACCTCGGGTTACGGGTGACCGGACTCTACTACATGGGCGCGTCATACCAGGCGCAAGGACAGTTCCCCAGGGCCCTCGACCACTTCATGCAGATCATCGAACGGCTCGACGGCCCGAGAGCGAGCGAGCGATTCGGGCTGTCCGGTCTGCCCTACTCGGGTGCGTGCGCGCTCGCAGCCGAGTGCGCGGACGAGCTGGGCGATTCTGCACGGGCCCTTGAACTCCTCCGTCAAGGCGAGCGCGTTGCAAATGCCGCGGATCATCTCTATAGCAAGGTCCCGCTCGCCATTGCCCGGGGCCGCGTCCTGCTCCGCCAGGACCCACAAAACATCATCGGCCCTCTGGAGGCCACGGTCGCCATCTGCCGAGAGAAAAAGTTCGCAGGCCAAACGATGCGCGCCCTAACCGCGCTGGGTCATGCCTATGGGTTGGTCGGCCGCCCCGAGGATGGGATCCCCCTCGTCAAGGAGGCAATCGAGTTACAAGAAAAGGCGGGCGCGTTCACCGAACGCGCGCTCTGGACACGCGTTTTAGCCGAGCTCTATTTGCGTGTCGGAGATTTTGACGAAGCCGAGGCGACTGCACGGAAGGCCCTGGGCTTCGCCCAACGCCACGGTGAGCGCAGCAACGAGGGATGGATCTACAGGCTGCTCGGTGAGGTGACGGCGGCGCGTGGTAACTACGAGGCCGCAGCGCGCTCCTTCGAGGAGGGACGGGCGCTCGCGGAAGCACTCGGGATGCGCCCGCTCATGGCCCGCTGCCACCTTGGCTTCGGCCAGTTGTACCGGCGGACCGGAAACTACCCGAACGCTCGCGAGCACCTGACCGCGGCTGCCGCGCTGTTCCGCGAGGTGGACATGCGGTTCTGGTTGGATCAAGCGGAGGCGGAGCTGAAGAGCTTGAGCTGAAGAGCCTCAAACTGCGAGCGGCCCGGGGGGCTACATTGGGTGGATCCGGTCCGCGGGCACCTCCACCCTCTTGACCCCTTTAAAACTGAACAGCAGCTCGACCAGGTAAATCGGAGGGTCTGCGGAGGTCTGTTGGATAATAGTCCCGAGAGCTTCCCGCACGTTCTGGCTGAAGTGGACGCCCTGAATCGTCAGGTTGGAGAGATCCACCTTTACGCGCTGATTGAGCTGGTACATCCATCCCCCTGTCGGATCAACTCGTCATCACCATCAGGACGCCGGCGCCGTCGATCTGGCTCGCCTTGAGCCGTTGAAGGGCGTGGTTCGCTTCCTCCAGGAGGAAGCTCTCGACTTCGGTCCTGACCGGAATCCGCCCGGCGAGTGCGAGGAATTCTTCGGCGTCACGCCGGGTTGCCGCGGTTACTGAGCGCAGCGTGCGCTCGCCGTAGAGAAGGGCGTACGGCATTTCGGGGATCCGGTCCAGATGAATCCCCGCCAGGGCCAGGGTGCCGCCTTTTCTGAGCTTGGCGAGCGCGAGCGGGATCAATGACCCCACCGGCGCGAACGAGATCGCCCGGTCGAGATGCTCCGGCGGCTCGTCCTCTGCGGCGCCCACCCACGCGGCCCCCAAGCGTTTGGCCAGCTCCCTGTGCTCGAAACTCCGCGTGAAGACCCAGACCGCGCACCGCCAAAAGCGCGCGACCTGGAGCGCGATGTGGGCCGAGGCGCCGAAGCCGAACAACCCCAGCCGCTCCCCGGGCTTCACGTCCGAGAGACGGAGCGCGCGATAGCCGATGATCCCGGCGCAGAGGAGCGGGGCGGCCTCTGCGTCGGTAAGACCTTCGGGAAGGCGATACACAAAGCGTTCGGGAGCCAGAGTGAACTCCGCGTATCCACCGTCCGCGTGATAGCCGGTGAAGCGGGCGCGGTCACAGAGGTTCTCATCACCCCGGCGACAGGCCTCGCAACTCCCGCAGGTCTCGTGGAGCCAGGGGACGCCGACCCGATCGCCCTCGCGAAAGCGGTTGGCGCCGGGGCCGCGCGCCTCAACGCCCCCGACGATCTGGTGGCCGATGATGACCGGGAGCTTCGGGAGCGGGAGTTCCCCCTCGGCCTCGTGGAGGTCGGTGTGGCAGACGCCGCACGCCCTGACTCGGATCCGGATCTGGCCCGGGCCAGGCTCTGGGGTCGGGAGGTCTCTCTGCTCCAGGGGATGAGCCTCGATCCGGCGCGGGGTCTCTAGCACCATCGCACGCATTTATCTGAGCCGGTAGAGCGGGGCCAGGGCCTC
>CAYFIG010000132.1:3754-5984 GCA_964342905.1 uncultured bacterium | reverse complement strand
GCCTCCGGCTCGTCCTCCTGGAGGTAGTGGCCGGCGTGGTCAAGGGTGTGGGTCTCGGCGTGGGGGTAGATCTTCTGCCAGACGCGGATCATCCCCCGAGGGAAGGCCGGGTCCCGCATCGCCCAGATCAGGAGCACCGGCACCGCGAGCGTTGGGAGCTTCTGGCTGATCTCGCCCATGGCTGGCGCTGAGGGGTGATCGTTCCCAACGACGATATCGCGCGGGAACGCGAGGATCCCGACCCGCGAATTCCAGTCGGGGAACGGGACCCGGTAGGCCCGCATCAGCGCCGCGGTCACGCGCTCTTTCTTCGCGATCCCGGCGGGCAGGAATCCCTCGACGAACAGGTTGAGCCCCTGCACCAGCGCCTCTCCCAGGCCGGGGGTCCTGAACTGCTCCAGGAGCGGGTGAATCCGCGTCCCCTCGGGGATCACCCAAGCCCAGGTGTTAAGGATCACCAGCCGCTTGATTCTGTTCGGGCGGCGGACCGCAAATCCGAGGCCGATGGGGCCTCCCCAGTCCTGCATCACGAGCGTGGCGTTTTTGACGTCAAGCGCTAAAAGGAGCGACTCCAGGTTCTGAATGTGGCGAGCCAGCCGGTAGAGCGACGGGTCCAGAGGTTTGTCCGAACGACCGAAGCCCATATGGTCGGGAACGATGACCCGGTTCTTCTTGGCCAGGGACGGGATGAACTTCCGGTAGAGGTAGCCCCAGGTGGGGTTGCCGTGGAGAAGAACAATCGGCTCACCCTTTCCCTGGTCCACATAGGCGAGCCTGACACCGTCGACCGAATGAAACCGGGACCGGAACGGAAACCCCGGGATCGGCTTCATCCCGCCACCTGGGAGGCAATCTCGGACTTAAAGCGTGCCACGGTCCGGAGCACAGAGTCCAGGGTCTCCCGGGCCAACTCGGGGAGACCGTAGAAGAGGTCGATGTTCATGTAGCTGACCCCAACCTCCTGGTAGCGCTTGAGGTTCTTCACGATGTACTCCACGGACCCCGTCATCGGGTACTTCTCTGTCCACTCCTCCTTCCGGTCGTGGATCTGGACGTGGCCTCGGAGACAGATGGTCAGCTTCGAAAGGTCACGCCCATACTCGCGCGCGAGTTTCAAAAACTGAGGGATCGAGACCGCAAGCTCGTCGGGGGTGGAGAAGTTGGGGTGCCAGCCATCCCCGAGCTCAGCGGCGCGGCGCATAGCGGCCTCGCTCTTTCCCCCAACCCAGATTGGCGGGTGGGGTTCCTGCTTCGGCCGCGGGAGAAAGCTGATCTTGGAAAACCTGTGGTACTTGCCTTCGAAGATGGGACGGTCGGAGGTCCAGAGGGTCTTCATGATCCGGAGGTACTCGCTCGCGCGCCGCCCCCGTTCCTTGAACGGCACGGCCAGGGCCTCGAACTCCTCCGGGCACCACCCGGTCCCGGCGCCGAAGATGACCCGGCCGTCTGAGAGCTGGTCGATGGTGGCGATAGCCTTGGCCACGAAGAGGGGGTTCCGGTAGGGGAGGATGAGCACGCTGGTGCCCAGGCGGATCTTGGACGTATGGGCCGCCACATAGGCGAGGACCGCCAGCGGCTCGTAGAAGACCGCGCCGAAGCGCGCGATGTAGGGCTCGGGGACTCCAATATGGTCGGTCACCCAGATGGAGTCGTAGCCCAGCTCCTCGGCCTTTTTTGCCACCCCCAGGATAGCGGCCTTGGAGGGGAAAGCGGCGAAGTGGGGGAGGTTGATTCCGAATTTCATGGCGCTGCTCCTCTACCGTCCCTTGAAGGTCGGGGTTTTCTTCTGGGCGAAGGCGGTGACGCCGGCCTTGAAGTCCTCGGTGTGGCCGCTCTGGGCAATGGCCTGGGACTCGAGCTCCATCTGGGTCTCCAGGCTCTCGGCGGTGGATTGATGGAAGAGGAGCTTGGCCTTGCCGAAGGCGAGGGTCGGCCCCTGGGCCAGTTCCGCGGCCAGCGCCCGGAGCGCCCCCGGGAACTCGGCGTCGGGGACGACCCGCGTCACCAGGCCCACCAGAACCTCGCCCTGGTGGTCGACGAATTGGTGGAAGACCTCCATGCGCTCGGCGTACTGGACCGAGTTGTTCTGGCGCGCCACGACGTTCCCGCTGAAGACGATGAGGCTCTCCTTGCCGAAGCGCTCCATCCGGTCCGCGTCCACGGTGACCGGCTGCCCGCGGTCCACCGGTGCCCGGGCGGCGCCCTGCCGCGGCGACGGAAGCGGTGCTCC
>CAYFIG010000132.1:0-3744 GCA_964342905.1 uncultured bacterium | reverse complement strand
CGACGGCCGCGCGGAACTCGGCGTCGGGCACCACCCGCGTCGCGAGCCCCCACTGGAGGGCCTCCTGCGCGGAGAGGATGCGGTTCGTGAAGTACAGCTCCATCGCGCGCCGGAGCCCGATGAGTCGCGGCAAGAAGTAGCTCGATGATCCATCCGGCGTGGCGGCGATCTTGGAGTAGGCCATGGTGAACTTGGCCGACTCTGCCGCGATCACGAGATCGCCCGAAAGCGCCAGGGAGAGTCCCCCGCCAGCTGCCACGCCGTTGATCCCCATGATCACGGGCTTCGGGCTCCGCGCGAGCCGCGAGACCGCGCCGTGGAGCAACGTGGTCAGTTCCTTGGCGTGGATGCCAATCCGTGGGAGGTTCTCGACAAACTCCTTCACGTCGCCACCCGCGCAGAAGGCCTTCCCCGCGCCCGTCACCACGATGCAGCGGACCTCGGGGTTCTCGTCCAGCTCGAGAACCGCGGCGAAGAGCTCTCGCCCCAGGGTCAGGTTCAGCGCGTTGTAGGCTTCCGGTCGGTTGAGGGTGATGGTGGCGACCTGGTCTTTGAGTTCCACGAGAAGCGTCTGATAAGCCATGACCGTTTCCTCCGGCGTTCAGGATTTCGAAGGGTGTTCGGGGTCGCTTACCCGCGATAGACCCGGAGCAGGAACTGCGTAACCACCGCGTTGAAGGTGGCCGGATCCTCGAGATTGGTCATGTGGCCGACCCCCTTGATCACGATCTGCTCGGAACCCGCAATTGCATCGCCCATAAACCGGTGGACCTTCACGCACGGTTCGTCAAGCTCTCCCACAATCAGCAAAGTGGGAATCCGAAGCTGTCGAAGCTTCGGCTCCAGCGAGTAGATCGTCGGACGGCGCGCGAGAACCCCGCTCAGGGTGTGCGCGAGCCCCCGGGCGCGATGCGTGGTGACCAGTGAGCGCATCTGGCGGACGGCCTCAGGGCCCTGGGCCGCGTATCGGGCCAAAAGCGGGTGCGCCAGCATCACGTCAGCGAAGGCTTCGATCCCCTCCCGCTCGAGGAGCCGGGCCCA
Source organism: uncultured bacterium (assembly GCA_964342905.1). Taxonomy (GTDB): domain Bacteria; phylum Methylomirabilota; class Methylomirabilia; order Rokubacteriales; family CSP1-6; genus CAYFIG01. Next base: position 2,703 of record CAYFIG010000132.1, on the reverse strand, counting down.
CGCCTCGCAGTTGGCGATCCACTCCTCTGTGTTGTCTGAGCCCGCCCCGGTGTCGCAGACGATCAGGCCGTCCACCATGTCCGGAAAGGCGAGGGCAAAGTTCAGGGCAATGTTCCCTCCCATGGAGAGCCCCCCGACAACGGCGCGGGAGATCCCGAGATGGCGGAGGAAGTCGCGGAGGTCTTCGACCACAATCGGCTGGGAGTACGCATCGGGAGCCTCCGGAACGTCGGAGGCTCCATGGCCCCGGACATCGTAGGTAATCACACGATTGCGATCGGCCAGGGCTGCCACTTGAGGGTCCCACATCCTGAGCCCGCAGGCAAAGCCGTGCGCCCAAATCAGGGGCCGGCCCCGGCCAACGTCCTCGTAGTACAGCGAAATCCCGTTCGCCTTGGCTAGCGGCATCGCTTGCCTCCCCGACTTCACTCGTCAGGAGAGATCCACCCAGACAGTCTTGACCTCGGTGTAGAGGTCGAGGCCTGCCGAGCCCAGCTCCCGCCCGAACCCAGACTCCTTGAACCCCCCGAACGGCAGCGCGGCATCGTAGAGGTTATAGGCGTTCACCCAGACCGTGCCGGCCCGGAGTGAGCGGGCCGCACGAAGGGCTTTTGCCACATCGCGAGTCCACACCGCGGCCGCCAGCCCGTACGTCGTCGTGTTTCCTTCGGTAATCCCCTCCTCGATCTCCTTGAACGGGATCACCGAGAGCACCGGGCCGAAAATCTCCTCCCGAGCGATCTTCATCCGGTTCGAGACCTGATCGAAGATCGTGGGCTCGATGAAGTAACCTTTGCCGTTTCCCACATTGGCGCGGCCGCCGCCCGTCACCAGGCGCGCGCCCTCCTTCTTCCCGGCCTCGATGTAGCTGAGTACCGTCTCCATCTGCTGCTTCGAGACCACGGGGCCCATCCGCGTGGACTTGTCCATGGGATCCCCGACCTTGAGGCCCTTGACCCGCTCGGTGAGCTTGCCCATGAACTCGTCGTGAATTTTCCCCTCGAGGAAGAGGCGTGAGCCAGCGGCGCAGACCTCTCCTTTGTTGTAGAAGATGCCGGTCATGGCCCCCCTGAGCGCGGCTTCCATGTCCGCGTCGGCGAAGACGATATTCGGAGACTTGCCTCCCAGCTCCAGCGACACGCGCTTCAGCGTTCCGGAAGCCTCCCGCATGATCTGCTTCCCGACCTCGGTCGACCCCGTGAAGGCGATCTTGTCCACGCCGGGGTGCCGCACCAGCGCCATCCCCACCTTCGCGCCGGGGCCGGTGACCACGTTGAAGACGCCCTCGGGAAGACCCGCCTCGGCGGCCAGCTCGGCAAACTTGAGCGCGGTAAGAGGAGTCAGCGAGGCCGGCTTCAGCACGACAGTGTTCCCCGCGGCCAGCGCCGGGGCGATCTTCCACGAAGCGAGGAGGAAGGGGAAGTTCCAGGGGACGATGGCCCCCACGACCCCGATAGGCTGGCGCAGGGTGAAGGTGAAAGCGTTCTCCCGGAGGGCCAGAGTCTCCCCGTGGATCTTGGTGGCCCACCCCGCGTAGTAGCGGAAGACCTCGGCGGCAAACGGGATTTCGACCTTCCCCGAGTCGAAGAGCGTCTTTCCCGTGCAGAGGCTCTCCAGCCGCGCCATCTCGTCGAGGTTCGCCATGATCAGGTCGGCGAGCTTCCAGATGATTCGGCCCCGGTCCGCAGCGCTCATTTTGGGCCACGGGCCAGAGTCGAACGCCTTGCGGGCCGCCTGCACGGCCTGATCAATGTCGCGCTCGTCGCCCTTGGCGACCCGCGCGCTCTCCTCCTCGGTCGCGGGATTGACGGTGGGATAGGTCTCGCCAGAGGCCGGCGCGTGCCAGTTGCCTCCAATAAAAAGCGCTGCGGCTTTCATCGTTCCTCCCTCCCCGCCCGATCGGGCGGCTCTACATTCGCTGTCCGTGACGGCTCTGAAAATTTCCCATGGCGCGGGCGCCGTGCGCCAATGCTACCGGCGTTCGCCGACCCGGTGAAGCTTTAGGAGATTGGTCGTCCCGGTGACCCACATGGGGGCACCCGAGATGATGACGAGCACGTCGTTGGGCTTGACCGAGCCATCCCCGAGAAGGGTCGCCTCCACCTCCTCGATCATCTCGTCGGTAGTCTCCACCTTCCGGATCAACCTGGAGGAGACGCCCCAGAAGAGCGCCAGCCGTCGCTGAACCGAAGCGTCCGGGGTCAGCGCAATGACCGGGACCTCGGGTCGATCGTGGGAGATGAGGCGGGCCGTGAAGCCCGACTGGGTGAAGGCGACAATCGCCTTGGCCTTGAGGCTCCTCGCGGCGTGACAGGCGGCGTCCGAGATCGCCTCGGGGAAGCCGGACACCTCCTGCCGCCTCCAGTCCACGTGAGTCCTGGGAAAGGATTGCTCCGCCCGCTGGGCAATCCGGCTCATGACCTCCACCGCCTCCACCGCATACTGGCCGATGGCGGTCTCGGCGGAGAGCATGATGGCGTCCGCGCCGTCGAAGATCGCGGTGGCGACATCCGAGACCTCGGCGCGCGTTGGCCGAAGGTGGGTCACCATGGACTCGAGCATCTGGGTCGCCACGATCACCGGCACCCTGGCCAGGCGCGCCTGGTGGATCACCTCCTTCTGAATGATCGGCACCTCCTCCAGCGGGACCTCGACGCCGAGGTCCCCCCGCGCCACCATCACGGCATCGACCAACGGCAGGAT
>CAYFIG010000131.1:0-5995 GCA_964342905.1 uncultured bacterium | reverse complement strand
GCGCGAGATGACGACGAGCCGGCGTGATCGCCGGCCGGCCGGCGGCGTGTGGCAAGGAGTCAATACCCGCACGGGACCCGTGGCATCGGCGATCTGGGTGGACCGCTCGGCATGGGATGAAGCCGTCGTGTTCATCGCGATTGATGGGGAGTCGTTCGGGGACTGCAGCGTCCTCAGCCTCGAGCGCGATCCCTACAGGGAGGACGGGGGTGAACGCTAGCTCGGGGAGGGGGGAGCCTTGTTGACTCAGGTCTGGATCGTCCCGTTGGTGGTCATTGCGCTGACGCAAACTGCCATTGTCGCGACGTCGGTGTACCTGCACCGGACACTGGCGCATCGAGCGCTGGCCGTTCACCCGGTCGCGGATGTGCTTTTTCGGACAGTGCTCTGGCTTACGACGGGACTGCATCGCCAGGAGTGGGTCGCAGTCCATCGTAAGCACCACGCCTTCACCGACCAGGAAGGTGACCCCCACAGCCCGCGGCTGCTCGGCGTGTGGCGTGTCCAGCTCTTGAACGCCTACTATTACCAGCGAGAAGCACGGAATCTCGACACGATCCAGAAGTTCGCCCCGGACCTCGCCGAAGACCGACTGGATCGCGCCCTTTTCTCGAGGGGCGTGGTCGGTCCGGGTCTCGGCACTGCGCTGTTGTGCCTCCTCCTTGGCGTTGGCTCGGGGCTGATCGCGGCGCTGGCGCACGCCGTCCTCTACGTCTTCATCCTGGCGCCGCTCATCAACGGCGTCGGTCACTGGCGAGGAGCTCAAAACTTCAGGAACACGGCGTATAACTCGGCGGTGCTGGCCTGGGTGACGGGCGGCGAGAGTCTTCACAACAATCACCACGCACACCCGCGGGCGCCGAAGTTCAGCGCGCGGCGGGTCGAGTTCGATCCGTCGTGGCTGGTGATTCGTGCGCTCGCCTCGGTCAGGCTGGTGGTGGTCGTCGGCCCGCCGATTAGCCTTTCCACCGACGGCCGAGCAATACGGTGAACAGCGCCGGCGCCGTGCCGCGGTGCTCCCTGGCGAAGCTCTCGTTCGCCTGTGGCGGCGCGCGTGGCCGCCTGGGACCCTTGTGCTGATTCCGCTACTCTTCGCCAGCACGCTCGCGTTCTGGATTTCGGACGTGCCGATCACGGCGAAAGTCTTGCCAGTCGCGCTCGGCATGCTCGGGCTATCAACGATCCTTCTGGGCAACGCGTGGACTTTTTTCGCTCATCCGGAGCGGTTCTGGATAGCCAGGAAGGAGCGGTCGCTCGCTGGGAATCGGAAGCCGGGCTCCCCAGGCAGAGGGTAACGAGCATGAGTGGGAGCGATGGCCGACGGTCCCGGTGATGGTGCCGGGCGGTGGCGGGATCGCGGGCGAGGACCTGGTAATTTCGCGTGATGGAGGACGGCCATGGTCAAGTGCGCAATCTGCAAGCGAGAACTCAAGGATGAAGCGCAAAGATTCTGCAACGAGTGCAGCCGTGGTTTTGGCAAGAAGCCGGGGCAGGGCACACCGGGATCACCAGGAAGAACTGCTGCAAGAAGGCGACGCAGGCGCGGACGCTAACGTGTAAAGGCCCGGATCTACTCTGACAGTCCGATGCGGCCGGACCTCATCGTAGTCCCGTTGCCACTCCAGTAATTTGGCCCGCGCGTCGACCACCAACGTCGACCACCAAGAAGAACAGCTCGATGTGGAGATGCTCGTCCCGGAGGCCCCGCTGAAGCTCTCGATGAAGGGGTTATCCATCGGCTTCCCTGGCAGCGTGAAGTCGAGCCGCACGGAGTAGGTGCTACGGGCTGCGTGTTTTAGTCGCGCCAAGTTTCTCGGAACTAAACACGCTGTAACCCAATGAGATGCTTGGTGAAAACGTGATCGTGACTGAAACACGGGTTCTTCGAATCCCGTTGGGGCCACCATGCCTCTTGCTGACCTCGCTGCCACACTGCGGGCAGATCCCCAAGCGCGGTATGCTAGAATCGGCGCGGTGAAGTTTTTGTTTGTCTGCACGGGGAATATTTCGCGAAGTCCAGCCGCGGAAGAGGTCTTTCGACGCCTCACGAATGGGGCTTACGAAACGCGCTCCGCGGGGATCCTCCCCTACTGTCCCCGTCCGATCAGGGGAGACGACATCCGCTGGGCCGACCGCGTGGCGGTCATGGAGGAAAACCACCGCGCCTTTATCCTGGAGCGCTGGCCGGAGGCCGGTCCGAAGCTCCGGGTCCTCGGGATTGAAGATCGCTACCACCGCCGTGATCCGGCGCTGATCCACCTTCTGGAGGTGAAACTCGGCGAGCTCCTGGCAGAGATCGGCGCTGGCGGGTTGCGCGGGGCGTGACAGCATGCTTGACATCGGCCTTCAGGAGCTCCTCCTCATCCTTGTCATCGCGCTCCTGGTTTTTGGTCCGAAGCGGCTCCCTGAACTCGGACGGGCCCTGGGACGAGCCATGCGCGAATTCCGGCGCGCCAGCGACGAGTTCCGCTCCACCATGGAAACCAACCTCCAGCTGAACGAGCCCGATCCGATTCCCCCCACGCCTGAGCCCGTTGTAGCCGAGCCGCCTCCGCTCACGCCCGTGGAAGCTGCCACCGGACCGCTCCCTGACTCCGTGTTGAATCCGTACGCCGAAGACGCTCGAGTCCCCGCGGAACCTTACCTGGCTCAACGCGGAGCTCGCCTCTTCCACACCAGACAGTGCAGTTGGACAGTTCGGATGACCGAGCCGGAGCGCGTGTATTTCAAGCGAGTGGCTGAGGCCAGGGAGCAGGGCTTCGCTCCCTGCCCTGTCTGTGAGCCCTGGGAACCCGAATAATTTTTTCTCTTGACATATCAACACGTGTTGACTATCCTTATGTTCAGGCCGTCACTCCCCAAGGCGCGTCACACGTGTCACTTGAGGGCGAGCGAATGAAAGAGCTAACCGCACGGCAGCGCGAGATCCTGACCTTCATCCGCACCTTCACTCAGCGCCACGGACTGCCGCCCACGGTGCGGGAGATCGGCGAGCGCTTCCGCGTGACTCCGCGGGCCGCCTTCGATCACCTGCGCGCTCTCGAGCGAAAAGGGGTGCTCCAGCGAAGACTCACAACGAAGCGGACCTCTCGGGTCCTTACCCTGGCCGACCGTGGCCCCGCGGTCCGTGAGATCCCCGTGCTCGGACGGATCGCGGCCGGCCTCCCGCTCCTGGCGGAGGAGAACCGGGAGGGAAGCGTGCCGATTCTGGCTGACTGGCTCGCGGGCAAAGGCGAAGCTCTCTTCGCCCTCCGCGTCCGGGGCGACAGCATGGTGAACGCCCACATCGTGGAGGACGATCTCGTGCTGGTGAGGCGACAGGAAACCGCCGAGCCCGGCGAGATCGTGGTGGCGCTCCTCGACAACGAGGCCACGGTGAAGCGCTTCACACGGCAGGGCACGGCGATCGTTCTGAAGCCTGAGCACCCCACCATGGCGCCGATCGTGGTCAAGCCCGGCCAGCGCGACGTAAAGATCTTGGGCAAGGTGATCGGGTTGTTCCGAGGGCTCTAGCGGGCGTTCCGGGTTTTTTTCTTTGCGCGAACCACTCAACAGATGCAGACTCCGTCGCTGATCCAGAATCTTCTCGCCGCCGGCGCCATGACACTCGGCATCTGCCTCTGGGGCGCGCTCTTCGCTCTGCTGGTGGGATGAACGAAAGGTTGGAACCTTCGGTCAGGCGGGGAGGGACTAAGCGCGGGGACGGGTGCGCTCGAAGACCTTGGCCTCGATGAAGAGGTCCAGGAGGACCGCGTCGATGAGCCCCGCCGTCCGCTCGTGGTTCAGGATATCCAGCGCGCGCTCTAGGGGCACCGCTTTCTTATAGGGCCGGTCGGCGGCGGTCAGCGCATCGTAGATGTCCGAGATCGTCATCATCCTGGACTGGAGCGGGATCTCGTCGGCTTTCAACCCCTGGGGATAGCCGGAGCCGTTCAGCTTCTCGTGGTGGGCCCGGGCGATCTCGGGGATGCGCTTGATCTCCTTGGTCCAGGGAATCTGCGACAGGAACTGGAAGGTGTGGACCACGTGGGACTCGATCTGCTGGCGCTCCTCCTCTGTCAGGCTCCCCTTCTGGACGGAGAGGATCAGGGCCTCCTCAGGGGTGATGACGGCCTGGAAGTTACCCAGGTGGTCCTCGAAGCTCTTCAGCGCCAGCTGCTGCACGGCCGTGGCGAAGTCCTCGGGCATTACGGCGGGCTCGTTGGCGGTCGCCACGGTCCGGAGAAAGTTGTCCAGCTCCTCGATGGCGGCCTTGAGTTCCGCATCGTCGGCGTTGAACTCCTCCGTGAACCGCTCGAGCCCCCGCGCCAGCAGGTAGTCGATCTTCTTCTGGCTGTACTTCAGCGCGATTCCCCGCCGCAGGATCTCCACCCGCTGCTTGATCAGCTCCAGGTGACCCGGGAGGAGCTTTTTCGCCTTCACCAACACCTCTTCCCTGACCCCCACCTTGCCGAAGTCATGGAGGAGCGACGCGTAGCGGATCTCCTTCATCTCGTCGGGCGTGAATCGCACCCGCGCGTGGGGCCCGGTCTCCGTCCGGTCCACCACTTCGGCCAGCCCCACGGTCAGGTCAGCCACGCGGAACGAGTGGCCGGACGTGGCGGGGTCGCGCGACTCGATGGCGGTCACCGAGGCCTTCACGAACCCTTCGAAGAGGGTCCGGATGCTCTGGTAGAGGCGGCTGTTCTCCAGGGCCACGGCCGCCTGGGAAGCCAGGGAGGTGGCGAGGTCCTGGGAGCTGGCCGAAAAGGGGAGGGCCTCGGGCTCGATCAGCGCGGGCGAGGTGAAGCGCCGCGTGCGGTCCGCCTTGCGGTTGATCAGCTGCAACACGCCGATGACCTCGTTCTTCGGGGTCTTCATCGGGACCACCAGCATGGACTTGGTCCGGTAGCCAACCTGCTTGTCGAAGGCCACGTTGATCTGGAACGGTGAGCCCGGCGGCGGGGAGTAGGCGTCTTCCAGGTTGAGGATCTCGCCGGTCAGCGCCACGTGGCCGGCCACGCTCTGCGAGCTGATCGGCATCGTGAACTCTTTGAAGGGGACTTGGATGCTGTCGTTCTGGGCCAGCTTGAAACGAAGACGGCGATGGCCCGTATCGTCTTCCTCGACCAGGTACAGGGAACCGGCGTCGCTCCCGGTGATCTCGCGGGCCTTGGTCAGGATCAGCTCCAGCAGGGTGTCGGTGTCGCGCTCCGCCGAGAGCTTGATCCCGATAGCATTGAGCTCCTGCAGCTCAGTGGTCAGTCTCGCCAGGTCCGCCTTGGTCCGTTCCTGCTCCTGGAGCAGCCGGATGTGGGCGAAGGCGTTGGCCAGGGTCTTGGCCAGGAGAGGCATCGGGACATTTTTGTCGAGGTAGGCATAGACCTGATCTGAGGGGACCGCCGGCAGCGCCGCGGGGTCCGCAAGCACGATGATCTCCAGGGCGGGGTGCCGCGCCTTGAGATTGACGGCCGGCTTGAGCTGATCAGCCGTCGAGTCCACCAGGAACACCCCGGGGCCGCTGATCTTGGGCTCGTCTCCCGCCGAGCCGCTGAGCGGCACCCGTTCGTAATTCCCCGCGAGCTGATCAACGAGACGGGCCGCAGCCGAACCCGGAAAATAGAACAGACGATCCGCCATGCCCCCACCGTATGACCTAGACCGCCGCCATGTCAAGATTACTCTGCGCGGCCACCAGCCCCTCGATCCGCCGCGCGATAGAATAGGCGCGTGACATTCAAAGAGTTCTGCGCGCTTTGTCGCGAGCTGGAAGGCACGCGGAGCCGGCTGAGCAAGACGGCGGCCACTGCCGAGTTCCTTTGCCGCCTGGCTGGGGACGAAATCCCTTCGGCGGTGGCGTTTCTCACCGGGCACCCCTTTTCTGCTTCCGCTCCCCGGGTGCTGGAGGTGAGCTGGGCGACCCTCTCCGAAGTGTTCGACACGGTCGGGCCTGCGCCTCTCGCTTCGAGCCTGACGCTCCTCGACGTGGCTCGGAGCTTTGCCGCCGTGGCGGAGG
>CAYFIG010000130.1:4422-6044 GCA_964342905.1 uncultured bacterium | reverse complement strand
ATCATCACCGTCATCGGCGGTCTCGGGAACTTGAAGGGAGCGTTCATCAGTTCGCTGATCGTGGGCGTCGTGAGCGCCTACGGGACCCTCTTCTTTCCCGTGTTCGAGCTTTTTTTCATCTTCGTGATCATGGCCGTGGTCCTGCTTGTCCGGCCGCAGGGCCTCTTTGCCCGGTGAGGGCTGAGCGTGGCTGGCCGGCGCTCTCGTCGCCCTCCCGTGGTCGTCGGTGTCCTGGTGGTGGCGCTCCTCGCGCTTCCGTTGCTGGCCGGGAGCTATCCCCTGTACCTGGCGATCCACATCCTGATCCTGTCAGTCTTCTCCCTCGGTTTTAACCTCCTGTTCGGCTACACCGGCCTGCTCTCATTCGGCCAGGCTGGATTTTTCGCCGTCGGCGCGTACGCCTGCGCGAAGATTCTCCTGGCTGTGCCGAACCTCTTTCTTGGCCTCTCGGGTGGCGTGGTCGCCGCGGGGGTGGCGGCCCTGGCCCTGGGATTTCTCTCAGTCCGGCACACCCGCATCTACTTCTCCATGCTCACCTTGGCCTTCGGCATGATGATCTATTCAATCGCCTGGAAGTGGCGCGACTTCACCGGGGGCGACGACGGGCTGGTGGGAATCCCGCGGGCGCCGCTGGAGATTCCTGGTCTTCTGAGCCTCAGCGTGGCCACCATGGAGCGTTACTACTATGTGGTCGTCGTCATCTCGCTCCTCGCCGTCTGGGCGATGTACCGCGTGGTGCATTCCCCTCTCGGGCTCACGCTCCAGGGGATCCGGGACAGCGAGAGCCGCGCCGAATTCGCGGGGGTGCCGGTCCGGACCTACCGTTTGATCGCCTTCACGATCGCCGGGCTCTATGCCGGGGTGGCTGGCGCGCTCCTTGCCCCGCTCGAGAACACCGTCACACCGCCCATCGCCCACTGGAGCACCTCGGCCGAGCCGGTCCTGGCGACGCTCTTGGGCGGGATCCACATCTTTGGCGGCCCCATCGTCGGTGCCTTCCTCTTCTTCATGCTGAAGGACATAATTGTCCGCTATACCCAGTACTGGCTGATCTGGCTCGGGGCCATCGTGGTTCTATTGGTCATGGGCTTCCGGGGGGGCGTCGCAAGCATCTTTGTTCGAGACAAAACCATATGAACGAGCTCCTGAAGGTCGAGGGCCTCTGCAAGCGCTTCGGCGAACTCGCCGCGGTGGACGGCGTGACGCTCGCGCTCCCCTCCGGGCGGCTCACGGCCATCATCGGTCCCAACGGCGCGGGCAAGACCACGCTGATCAACCTGGTGACCGGCGCCCTTCCGCCCGACTCCGGAACGATTTTCTTCCGCGGAGAGGCGATCACGCACATCGCCACCCACCACCGCGTTCACAAGGGCCTCTCCCGCTCATTCCAGCTCATGAATATCTTCCCGCGCCTCTCGGTGCTCCAAAACGTCCTTCTGCCAGTCCTGTCCCGTCACGGGCGCACCCATCAGCCCTTTGCCAGACTGGAACATCAGGCTAACGCCGTGGCGGAGGCCGAGCAGATTCTCAAGGAAGTCGGGCTCTGGGCAGAGCGCGATCACCCCGCAGGCGCCCTCTCGCACGGCGACCAGCGGCTCCTGGAGTTGGGGATTGCCATCGCA
>CAYFIG010000130.1:1955-4412 GCA_964342905.1 uncultured bacterium | reverse complement strand
CGACGAGCCCTCGGCCGGGTTGACCCCCGTTGAGCGGGCGACGGTGCTCGAGCTGATCCGAAAGCTGTCCGTGGAGCGACGCACCACCTTTGCCATCGTCGAACACGATATGGACGTGGTCTTCTCGCTCTCGGACTGGATCGTGGTGATGAACCGGGGGCGACTGCTGGCCGAAGGACCGCCCGCGGAGATCCGGGAAAACCGCGAGGTGCGCGAGGTCTATCTCGGCGAGGAGCTGCCGGCGTGATCCTTGAGGTGCGCGATCTGGTGACCGCCTACGGCCTGAGCCTGGTGATCCACGGCATCTCCCTGGAGGTCGAGGCCGGCGAGATCGTCTGTCTGCTCGGGCGGAACGGCGCCGGCAAAACCACCACGCTCCGGAGCATCATGGGGCTCACTCCCCCGCGCTCCGGCCGGGTAACCTTCAAGGGAAAGGAGGTCACCGGGCGGCAGCCCTTCGAGGTTGCCCGGCTCGGGATCGGCTACGTCCCTGACGACCGGCGGATCTTTCCCGATCTGACGGTGGAGGAAAACCTGGAGATCGTCCGCCGGGTGACGCGCCGCGACGGGCGGTGGACGATCCAAGGGGTCTATGAGCTCTTTCCTGGCTTGAGCGAGCTCCGGGGTAACCGGGGCAGCGGGCTCTCGGGAGGCGAGCAGAAGATGCTCGCCATCGGCCGGGCCCTCATGGGGAACCCGACCCTGCTGATCCTGGACGAGCCCTCCGAAGGCCTGAGTCCGCTCATGGTCCGGACCCTCGTCGAAGCCATCCGCCAGATCCGCCAGGAAGGCGTCACGCTGCTCCTCGCCGACCAGAACCTCAAATTCGCCCGCCGCGTGGCCGATCGCGGCTACATCATCGAGAAAGGAAATATCCGGTACGCAGGCCGCCTGGAAGAGCTCTGGGCCAACGCGGAGGTCGTGCGCAAGTACCTGGCGGTGTGATTACTTCTCCAGCACCTTCAGGAGCGCCTGGCCGAAGAGCTCTGTGCCCTCCACCGCCTGGAAAAACATCAGGTCATCCGATCCCGTTCGTGGTTCGGCCGCAGTTGACTGACCATGCAGATACTTGTATATTGAGTCGTGGCCGATAAGCCTCTTCTCTGGGCGGGATCTTCCCGTTCGGATCTTAAGGCTTTCCCGGCTGCGGCGCGCCGCGTGGCTGGCTTCCAATTGCGGCGAGTACAACACGGCCTTGAACCAAACGACTGGAAGCCCATGCCAAGCGTCGGCCCTGGTGTTCAGGAGATTCGAGTTCACACGGACATGGAGCACCGTGTCGTCTACATTGCCAAATTCGAGGAGGGTGTCTACCTCCTTCACGCCCTTGAGAAGAGGACCGGAAAGACTCCGAGACGCGACATCGAACTGGCCAGACACCGCCTGCGTGAAGTAATCAGGCAGCGCCGGGCTCAGGAGGCCGGCAGAAAGTAGGTCAATGATGAAAGTCAAGGTGACTCGTTCCAGCGGCAACGTATTCCGTGACCTTGGATTCCCACCCAACCAAGCCGAACACTTGAAGATTCGGTCCGATCTCCTCATCCACCTCCAGAAAATCATCGCGGCACGGCGCCTGAAGCAGGCCCAGGCAGCCAAGGCCTTGGGGGTGACTCAACCGCGCGTCAGCGACCTGCTGCGGGGTCGTATCGACCTTTTCAGCACCGATACGCTCATCGACATGCTTGCTCACTTTGGCGTCCACGTAAAGCTCGTCGTCAGACCTCCACGTCGGGGTCTGAAGGTCGCCTAACGCTCCGCCTAAGCTGCGGCGCGCGAGCGCCGACGTAGTCTGTCCGCGCCGCGCGGGCCGCGCGCCACCAGCTTCAGGCGGCAGTTATGCGCCATCGCGCCTCAGGCTACGGACTTCCATGTGAGCGCCAGCCGCTTACCGGTTGCCGCACAGTCGCGCAGGTAGAGGTTAATGAGCGTCTGATACGGGATCCCGCACTCCGTTGAGATGGCCTGGAAGTACTTGATCGTTTGGTCATCCAGCCGGATGGTCACCTGGCGCTTCAGCCGGCTCGCGTAGGGATTCCGACGGCCCTTCGAGAAGTCATACTCTTTTCTCATGTTTGCCACCTTCGGTTGTAGATGTCCCGTTCCTTCCGGGTCGCCTTCCGGGCCGAGATGATCCGGATGACCCCGCGTTCCTCCCGATAGCAGTGGACGACAACGAGAGTGCGCAACCTCGCGCTCAGCCCGAGGAGGACGAACCGGTCCTCTTCTTCTGAATGGTCCCGATCATCGACCAGCAAGGCATGTTCGTCTGAGAATACTGCCTCGGCCTCGGCGAAGGACACCCCGTGCTTGTGACGGTTCTGAGCCTCCTTGCGGGCGTCCCATTCGACCCGGAGGTCAGACATGCCTACATCGTAACTACAACGTAGGCACTAGTCAAGGCGCCGTTGCTGTGCGCATAACGCCCTGGCGCTCAGCGGCCGGAGCGAGCACCGCGAG
>CAYFIG010000130.1:406-1945 GCA_964342905.1 uncultured bacterium | reverse complement strand
CTATGCGCATAACGATTGAGTAGGTTGGTCTGCCTATCTCGCTCGTAAAAACCTCTAATGGTTGTGGGGATTCTCTCGTCTTTCCAATAACTTGTCAAGGTTCGCCATGACCCGCTGTTGGCCGGCAAACACTGCAGCGGCGGTCAGCCTAATCCTGTTAGGATCGCAGACGATCTGGGTTCGTTCAGAGCTGATCGGCAGGGCTACGGACCCCCCTGCCCCCGCGATTGAGGATATGGGTGTAAATCATCGTGGTCCTCACATCCGTGTGCCCAAGCAATTCTTGATGGGTGGCGAAGGAATGGCGGAGGGTATAGCAATCAGTGGAAATCGTGGCTCGGGGCCCCGACGGGTTCTAGGCGCACGCGAGGCGTCCAGAGCCGCTCGGCGACGAGATGAACCACGCCCTGCTCGACCTGGAGCCTCCCCGTGACGCCCAGGAACGTGGCGGTCTTCGCCAGGACGGCGTACCGCTCGAACACCCGCTCCCAGAGCACGACGTTGACGAAGCCGGTCTCGTCCTCCAGTGTCATGAAGACCACGCCCCCAGCGGTCCCGGGCCGCTGGCGGCAGATGACGAGACCCGCGTAGCTCACGCGCTGCCCGTGGCGCATGGAGGCCACGGTGCGGGCATCCGGGAGCCGCTGGGCTTTCAGCTCCTCACGTAAGGGCGCGAGCGGGTGACCCCGGGGGCTGTGGGAGGCTCGGCGGTAATCCCAGGTGATCTCCTCGAAGTCGCTCAAGAGGGTGAAGGCTGGCGTCGCCTCGTGCACGTCTAACGGAAGGGACAACCCCCGTGAGCGGATGAGCCCACGCACCTCCCAGAGCGCCGCGCGCCTCTCCAGGCCGAACCCCTCAAACGCGCCCGCCTCGGCTAGCGCGGTGAGCGCTCCTACGTCGAGCCCCGTGCGGCGGACAAAGTTAGCGAGCGACGCGAAGGGTGAGGCGCGACGCGTCGCCTCGATCTGGCTCCAGTCCCCTGCTCCGAGCCCCTTCACATACCTGAGACCCATGCGCACCGCGAAGCCTCCAGCGCTCCCGGTGCAGGGATCGAGCGTGCAGTCCCAGGAGCTCCAGAGCACGTCCACAGGCCGCATGATAATGCCGTGGCGCTTGGCGTCTTCCACGATGGTCGCCGGGGAATAGAAGCCCATGGGCTGGGCGTTCAAGAGCGCGCAGCAGAACTCAGCCGGGTAGTGACACTTGAGCCACGCCGTTGCGTAGGCGATCAAGGCGAAGCTGGCCGCGTGGCTCTCGGGAAATCCGTACTCCCCGAAGCCCTGGATCTGCTGGAACACGCGCTCGGCGAACTCCGGGGCGATTCCCTTGGCTTGCATGCGGGAGATAAGCCGCTGGCGGTGGCGCCCCATGCGCCCCATCCGGCGCCAAGCCGCCATGTCACGCCTCAACTGGTCGGCTTCGCCCGGGCTGTAATCGGCGGCAACGATGGCCAAGCGCATCACCTGCTCCTGAAACAGCGGCACGCCCAGGGTTTTCTCGAGCACGGGCTTGAGACACGGGTGTGGGTAGTCCACCGGC
>CAYFIG010000130.1:0-396 GCA_964342905.1 uncultured bacterium | reverse complement strand
CTCCTCGCCGTTCCGGCGACGCAGGTAGGGGTGGACCATGCCGCCCGTGATCGGTCCAGGCCTCACGATACTCACCTCGATGACGAGATCGTAGAAACTGCGCGGCCGAAGCCGCGGAAGCATCGCCATCTGCGCCCGGCTTTCGATCTGGAAGACGCCAACCGTGTCGGCCCGGTCGATCATCTCGAAGGTTGTCGGGTCGTCGGGTGGGATCGTGGCCATGGAAAGGTCGAGGCCGCGGTGCTGCTTCAACAAACGAAAACAGAGGTCCAGTTGGGTGAGAGCGCCGAGGCCGAGCAGGTCCACTTTGAAGAGTCCCAGATCTTCCAGATCGTCCTTGTCCCACTGGATCACCGTGCGGGCCGGCATCGTGGCGTTCTCGATGGGAACGAGGCC
>CAYFIG010000129.1:0-6091 GCA_964342905.1 uncultured bacterium | reverse complement strand
GCCGCGACCAATCCAGTCCGCGCCATCGGCGAGCGCGCCCACTCGGCGAACTCCCGTGAGTGGTTCGGCACCCCGTTAGGGGAGATCCGGATGTAGGGGTGAATCGTGGGCAAGACCTGGCTCACGTTGCCGCAGTCGGTGGAGCCGTAGCCCGCCTCCGGATCCTCGGGGTCTTCCGGGACGCCGATCCGCTCGAGGTTCCTTCTGAACAGCTCCGCCATGGTGACGTTGGGTTTGAGCGGCTCGTGGATGATCGAGTCCGGCGTGATCGTGACTGAAGCGCCCGTGGCGGTCGCCGCGGCCTGGGCGCAGGCCTCGAAGCGGCGCAGAAGCTCCTGGAGGTAGTCCTTGCTCGCCGAGCGCAGGTAGAACTCGGCGGCCGTGTACTCGGGGATAATGTTGGGCTGGTCGCCGCCGTGGGTGATGACGCCGTGAATGCGGGCGTCAGGGCGGAGCTGCTGGCGCATGGCGTCCAGGCCCACGAAGAGCTGGATCACGGCGTTGAGCGCGTTCACTCCCCGCCACGGCCAGGAGGACGCATGCGCGGCCTTGCCGAAGAACTCGGCCTTCACCTTGATGAACCCCAGGCTCGGGCGCCAGATCCGGGTGCCGCACCGAGGGTGGATCATCAGGGCGGCGTCTACCCCCCTGAAGACCCCGGCTTCCAGGAGCTTGACCTTCCCCGCGCCCCCCTCTTCGGCGGGCGTGCCGACCACCTGAACCCGGCCTCGGAACGGGAGCCGCGAGAGTGCCACGGCCAGGGCCGCGCCTGCCCCGGCCCCAGAGGCAGCGATCACGTTGTGGCCGCAGGCATGCCCGATCTTGGGGAGCGCGTCGTATTCGGCCAGGATGGCGATTGTCGGACCTGAGCCGCTGCCCGGAACCGTGGCAAGAAACGCCGTCGGCAAACCTCCAACGCCTCGCTCCACCTTCAGGCCCTTCGCCTCCAGGAACTCGGTGAGCCAGGCGTGGGCGTTCTCCTCTGTGAAGCACAGCTCGGGAGTTGCGTGAATGCGGTGGCTGAGCGCCTCCAGCTCGTCGGCGAGCCGGTCGACCGCCTGAGCCACCTTTGACTTCAGTTCGTCCGCGTCGGGCAGGTCCGACAGATTCACGCGGGGCGCCACGGTCAAGCGCCTCGAGTGCGACGCGGAAACCACGTACGGGCGGGAGCGCGCTGAGGTCGATCGGGAGGCGTGAACGAGAGCAGCAAGAACCGATGCGGGCGAAGCGGCTTCGTCAGCTTCACTTGCATTCCCAACGGGCTCACATCGATCGCCGTCCCTCGCCACGTCTGGCCGGCGCCGTCGGTCACCGTGACCTCCCACTGGGCTGGAATCCGAGGGCTCCTGCGTAGCTCACGCATAACGCTAGGTTATGGGCTTGGGGCCTGCACATCGTAGCAAGAGACGGCGCGGGACGCAACCCAGCGCGACTCGGCGGTGTCGTGGGATGGCTATGTTTCGCCACTTTCCGAGTCGGGGCGCCCCGACATCCGCACGCGTGAACGCGATCTCCCCAAAGGGGATAAGACTCACAGGAAGTGACAGTGTGGTAGCTGGGCGCTATGCTCTTCCCTCCCTTCAGAAGGATTTTCCGGTCAGGAACCGGTAGGCCTCCAGATACTTCTCAGTGGTGCGGCGGATGACCTCAGGCGGGAGCTCGGGGGCGGGCGGCTGCTTGTTCCAGGAGAGGCGTTCCAGGTAGTCCCGCACGTACTGCTTGTCGAACGAAGAGGGAGGCTTCCCCGGCACGTACTCCGCGGCGGGCCAGAAGCGGGAGGAATCCGGGGTCAGCACTTCGTCGACGAGGATCACCCGGCCGTTCACCCGACCGAATTCGAACTTGGTGTCGGCGATGATGATGCCGCGGCTCGCCGCATAGTCTGCCGCCCGCGTGTAGATCGCCAGGCTGAGGCGCTCCAGGGTGGTCGTGAGCTCGGCACCAACCGCGCGGGCCATCTCGGCCTCCGAGACATTCAGGTCGTGCCCCGCTTCAGCCTTGGTGGCGGGAGTGAAGATCGGCCCTGGGAGCTTCTCCGACTCCTGGAGCCCGGGCGGGAGCGCGATCCCGCAGACCGCTCCGGTCTTCTGATAGTCCTTCCACCCGGAGCCGGCCAGGTAGCCGCGCACCACGCACTCGAAGGGAACTACTTCGCACCGTCGCACCAGCATCGAGCGCCCCTCAAGCTCGGCGGCGTACTTCTGAAGCGGGGCCGGGTACTCGCGCACGTCGGCGGTGATCAGATGGTTCGGGGCGAGGTCGCGAACGAGGTCAAGCCAGAAGAGCGTAAGCGCGGTCAGGACGCGCCCTTTCTCCGGGATCACATTCGGGAGCACCACGTCGAACGCTGAGATGCGATCCGTGGCGACGATGAGGAGCTTGTCCGTCCCCACCGCGTAGACGTCACGCACCTTCCCGCGACGGAAGAGCGAGAGTTCGGGAAAAGAGGTCTGAGTAAGGGCGCCCATGGTCGGCCCCTCACCTTGAGGCGGCGAAGTCTGCTTTAGCGCGCTGAACCAGCTCTGGGCTCGCCAGGAGATCCGCCGCGGTCATGGCCATCGTCTTGGCCGCGAGGATGAGCCCCTGGCGCGCCAGCGGGGACACGGAAGCCTCGAGGAAGGCGCGCGAGTGGATAGCCGTCCCGGTGGGCGCCACCTGGATGTACGGCTGGATCGCGGGGATGACCTGGCTCACGTTGCCGATATCCGAGGAGCCGAGGCGATCGGGGATCGGGGCTTCGTCTTTCACCCCGAGCCGCTCCAGGTTGGTCTTGAAGAGGTCCAGGAGCGTCTGGTTCCGCTGCATCGGTTCGTAAACCATCTCACCCTGAGTGACCTTGAGGCTCGTCCCCGTCGCCCGTGCCGCGCCCTCAGCCGAGGCCACCACGCGGCGATACACCTCCCACATGTAGTCCAGGGAGGCCGCCCGGACATAAAAGGCGGCCGAGGCAGCCTCGGGGATGATGTTGGGGGCCGTGCCGCCATTGGTGATGATGCCGTGGATCCTGACATCCGGCCGCACCTGCTGGCGAAGCATGCTGATCGCGTTAAAGGTCTGGATCACGGCGTCGAGCGCGTTGATCCCCTGCCAGGGGTCGGCGGAGGCATGAGCCGCTTTGCCGGTAAAGTCGAAATTGACGCGCACGATCCCCAGAAGATCCTGGTGGAGGACCGTCCGGTCCATGCCATGGATCATCATCGCGCAGTCCACACCGGTGAAGACTCCGCCCTGGATCAGCTTGATCTTGCCGCCCCCGCCCTCCTCCGCTGGGGTGCCGATGATCTGGACGCGCCCCTTGGGGAGCCGGTCCTTGACCGCGGCCAGTGCGGCGCCGGCGCCGACGCCGGAGGTGGCGATGATGTTGTGGCCGCAGGCGTGCCCGATTCCCGGGAGCGCGTCGTACTCGCAGAGGATGGCGATGGTGGGGCCTTCGCCGGTTTCCAGGGTCGCGCGGAACGCGGTCTCTACTCCCGCCATGCCCCGCTCCACCTTGAATCCGTTGGCCTCGAGAAACTCGGCGAGCCAGGCCGACGCCTTCACCTCCTGGTAGCCCAGCTCGGGATTGGCGTGAATTCGGTTGGACAGCGCCTCCAGCTCGTCACCCAGCCGATCAACGGCTTGGGCGAGCGCATCTTTGATAGTGCTCATGAATCGGTCTCCTCAAGTCTTGTAGCGGTCGCCGAGGGCCAGCTGCTCGGTCACCCCGATTAACTCATTGAATTCCGCGAACGGGAGGTAGCGGTCGGCGAAGCGGAGGACGTCGTCCGCCGTCTTCACCTCGGTCAGGAACTCCCGCATGGCCTTGGCCGCCACGAAGAGCGTGTCCACCGGAAGCAGAATGATGGCATACCCCAGCGCCCGGAGCCGCGCGAAGGGGAGGAGCGGCGATCGGCCGCCCGGCGCATAGTTGAAGAGGAGGGGCGTGTCGAAGCCCCTGGCAATCTTCTCGATCTGGTCCTCGGTGGTCGGCGCCTCGACGAAGAGGATGTCGGCGCCCGCCTTGGCCGCGGCTTCGGCGCGGCGGAGCGCGTCGTCGAAGCCCGTGACCGCGATGGCGTCGGTCCGGGCGATGATCAGGAAGTCCGGGTCAGTGCGCGCCTCCACCGCGGCCCGGATTTTCTGGGCAAACTCCGGGAGCGGCACCACCTGCTTGCCTGAAAGGTGGCCGCACCGCTTGGGGAGCACCTGATCCTCCAGGTGGAGCGCGGCCACGCCGGCCGCCTCGTAGAGCTGGATGGTCCGCCGGGCGTTGAGCGCGTTGCCGTAGCCGGTGTCGGCGTCGGCGATGAGCGGGATGGAAACGGCTGCGGCCATGCTCCGCGCGTGATCCGCCATGTCAGCCAGGCCGGCGAAGCCCAGGTCGGGAAGCCCGAGGCGCGAGGCCGAGGTGCCGTAGCCGGTCATGTACACCGCGGGGAACCCGGTGCGCTCCACCAACTTGGCGGAAACGCAATCATAGGCTCCCGGTACCACCACCCCTCGCCGGGACACCACCAGCTCGTGAAGGCGCTTCCGTTTCGTCATGTCTCAGCCCTCCGTCAGGCGTCCAGTTCTGAGGACAATATCAGACCGCGCCGGGTTGGGCAACGACCGGGTCCGTGTCGGGGTCGAACCGGCGAGCGCGGGCGATCCGGCGCTCGATGGAGGGGTGCGAGAACAGGAAGAACTCCTTTGCGGGATGCGGTCGGCGTTCGGCCAGGTTCAGCTCCGCGAGCCGTTCCATGGCGCCGATGAAGGCCTCGGGGTTTCGCGCCACGGCCAGGGCAAAGTCGTCAGCCCGCCGCTCCACCCAGCGCGAGTAGCCGTTCGCCAGGGGCAGCGCAGCGAGGCCCAGGCCCACCAGGATCAGCCCGAAGAGCGGCAGGCCCGCGGGGTCCGCGGGCCCCTTGAGGCCGAGCCCGGCGCTGCCGATCGGGAGAAGGAGGTCAGCGAGCCAGAAGGTGACGAGGGTGAGGGCGCTCTGGACAAGGAGCGCGCGCCGGACATCGCCGTGGACGTGGTGGGCCAGCTCGTGGGCCAGGACAGCCTCCACCTGGTCGGGCGTAAAGCCGTTGAGCAACGTGTCGAAGAGGAGGATGCGGCGCGTGCCGCCGAGACCCGTGAGCGCCGCGTTGGCGGTCCGGCTCTTTCGCGACTGGTCCACGACCCACACGCCCACCACCGGGACGCCCACGCGCGCTGCCAGGGTAAGCAAGCGCTGCCGGAGCGCCTCGTCGCTGAGCGGGGTGAGGCGGTAGAAGAGCGGGACGATCCAGACAGGAACCACCATCGCCAGGAGCGCCCCGCCGACGAAGAAGACCGCTGCGCCCCAGAGCCACCACCACGCGGTGACGCTGAGGAGCGCGTAGATCACCTCAGCGCCAACGAGAGTGAGCGCTCCGGTGAGCGCCACAGCTTTGAGGTGATCAAGGGTCCAACGCCAGAGCGGCTGATGGAGGAGACCGAAGCGGCGGGGAAGCCAGTAGCCGGCGAGCCAAGTCAGCGGCGCCGCCGCCAGCCGGAACGCGGCGCTCAGGACGAGGAACAGCTCGGCCACCTGGAGCCACAGCGGATGGCCGGACGCCTCCGTCCACCGCCGGAGGATCACCGCCACGCCCGTAAAGAGGAACGCCGCCAAGAGCAAGACGGTGAGCGCGAGGCGAGCAACTCCAAGCCAGAACTGCCATCGGTGATAGTGCTTCTCCTCGCCGGTCACGGCGGCATTGTACCACCGAGAAGCGGCTCGCAGAATCGCCCCACGACTTCCAGGCATTTCCCCTTGGCCATGCGCCGTTCGTGGAATAATGTGTAGCTGATGAAAAGAGTCCTCGTCTATTCAGGGATTTTTACCGTTGGGTTCCTGGCCGCGAGCCTCTGGAACTTTTGGCAGGTGGTGCAGCCGCAGCGGCTAACCATCTCCCTCACGCCCAAGGACTATCGCCTCCCGGCGGAAGCGCTGACCATTCGGACTGAAGAGGGCCTGAAGCTTGCGGCCTGGTTTATCCCTCCGAAAGATGGGCATCATGCGCCGGTGGTCGTGTTGCTCCACGGCTATCCGGCGGAGAAGGCTGATATGCTGCCGATTGCCGCGGCACTCCATCCACATTTCGCG
>CAYFIG010000128.1:0-6111 GCA_964342905.1 uncultured bacterium | reverse complement strand
CACCGACGCCGTGACCGGCGTGGCGAATGCCCACGCGGCCCGAAGCCCGCTCCTCCTGATCGGCGGCGCCGCGCCGTTGGGTCTCAAGGGGATGGGCTCGCTCCAGGAGATGGAGCAGGTGGAGCTGCTGCGCCCGATCACCAAAGGCGCCTGGAGCGTGGCTGAGACCCGGCGGATTCCCGAAGTGCTGACCACCGCGATCCGAACCGCGCTCACCGGCCGGCCAAGTCCGGTCTTCGTCGAGATCCCGGTGGATCTCCTCCTCGAGCGGATCGAGGATCGCCTCGCGCCAATCCCAACGGGCTACGTCCACCTCGCGCGCCAAGCCGCAGACCCGGACGTCCTCGTTCGTCTCGCCCACCTCCTCTCCCGGTCCGAGCGCCCCGTGGTGATGGCGGGGAGCGGGGTCTACTGGGACGACGCGGCGAAGGCGCTGGCCTCGTTCGCTGAGTCCTCTGGCGTTCCGGTCTTCATGAACGGCGCGGGACGTGGCTGCCTCCCGGTGGATCACCCTCTCGCCTTCTCCCATGAGCGGGGCTTCGCCCTCGGCGCGGCGGACCTGGTCATCGTCCTCGGCGCGCCGCTGGACTTTCGCCTCGGCTATGGCCGTCCGCCGACGTTCGCTGAGGACGTCGCCGTGGTAATGGTGGACTGCGATCCGGCCGAGCTGGGACGGAACCGGCCGCTGGCCCTCGGGCTCGTCGGCCACATCGGCCTGATTCTCGAGCAGCTCACCGACACGCTCCCCGCGGCTCTTCCGGCAAGGTTTGAGGAGTGGCAGCGAAAGGTCAGGCAAAAGGAGCGGGAGGGACAGGAGAGGCTCCTGGCCGAGGCGCGTTCCGATCGGGTCCCGATCAGCCACTACCGCTTCGCCTACGAGGTGAGCCAGGTGGTGGAATCGAGCACCCTCGTGGTGGGAGACGGAGGGGACGTGGTCGGCTGCGCCTCGAAGTTCGTCCCGCTCCACCTGCCCGGCCAGTGGCTGGACCCGGGCCCGTTCGGCTGCCTGGGTGTCGGGCCTCCCTTTGCCATCGCGGCCAAACTTCTCCACCCCGAGCAGAGAGTGCTCCTCATCGCCGGGGATGGAGCCTTCGGCTTGAACGGCATGGAGCTGGAGACGGCGGTGCGCTTCAACCTCCCGCTGACCTGCATTATCGGCAATGACGGAGGGTGGGGACAGATCCGCAACCCTCAGGTTTCGTTCTGGGGCGAGGCCCGGGCTGTCGCCACGTCGCTCCCTTTCACCCGCTATGACCGGATGGTGGAAGCGCTGGGGGGCCGCGGACTTCAGATCACCGATCCGAAGGAGATCCGACCCGCCCTGGAGCGTGCTCTGGCCTCCGACGAGGTCTGGTGCCTCAACGTAATCCTCGACCAGGCCGCCTACCGAAAAACCGGCCAGGTCTCGTTGGTGATTTGAAAGTTACGTTCTGCTGCCCGCATCTGAGAATCGCGGGCGGAGTGCGGGCGATCCTTACCTACGCGCACCGGCTGGCGCGCCGGGGCCACGAGGTCACACTGGTCGTGCCCGCCAGGCGCGCGCTCACCGCCTGGTGGCGGAACCGCCGGAGCGTGGGTCCAGCGTGGATCCCTGGCTTTCGCCCCTCGGTGATGTGGGTCAGAGAGTGGTCAGCAACCAACCTGCCCCAAGGCGATGCGCTCGTGGCCACGGCCTGGCAATCCGCCCGCGCCGTTGCGGCTGCGCCTTCCCGCTGCGGCAGGAAGTTTTATTTCATCCAGCATTACGAGAGCCTCTATCACGGCCCGCCCGAGGTTGTGGACGAGACCTACCGTTTCCCGCTCAGAAAGATCGTTATCTCCACCTGGCTCCGCGAGATCATGCGGGACAAGTTCCAGAGCGAGGCCGACGTGGTGGTGACTCCGGTGGACCCAGCTCTCTTCTCCCGAGTGGAGGTTTCGGTAGAGGGCGATCTGGTCCGCGTGCTCATGCTCCACCACGACTACGCCTGGAAGGGCGTGGCCGACGGCCTCGAAGCCGTGGGTCGCGTCAAGGCGCGCCGTCCCGAACTGAAGCTGGTGGGGTTCGGGGTCAAGCGAACCCGCACCCCTCTGCCCTACGACGAGTTTTACGAAAATCTCCCCCAGCCAAGGCTCGCCTGGCTCTACAGTCGCTGTCCGATTTACCTCTGCCCCTCCTGGGACGAGGGGCTCGGGATGCCTTCCATGGAGGCGATGGCCTGCGGCGCTGCCCTGGTGACCTACGACAACGGCGGCTGCCGCGACTACGCACTTGACGGACAGACGGCCCTGGTGGCCCGCCGTCGGGACGTGGCCGACTTGGCCGAGAAGATCGAGCGGCTCGTGGTCGATCCGGCCTTCCGCGCGAAGATCGCCCATGAGGGGAGGACCTTCATCCGGCGGGAGTTTGATTGGGAGCGGGCCGTGGCCCGGCTGGAAGAAATCCTAAGCGCCGCGTCGTGAGCAGGGCCCCTTAGCCGATTTGTCTATGCTAGAATCACCTAGAAATTCCCGGTGATTGGAGGGGTGGATCGTGCCGATTTATGAGTATCACTGCCACGGGTGCCGTCGCCGGGTGAGCCTCCTGATCCTTGCGCCGTCCACCGCGCCCGCGCCTCGTTGCCCCAGGTGCGGCGGCGAGGCCCTGACCCGGCTCATGTCCCGGTTTGCCACGGTGAAGTCTGAGGAGGACCGGCTCGAGTCGCTGGCTGATCCGTCAAAGTTCGGAGACGTAAACGAAGACGACCCCAAGAGCGTGGCGCGTTTCATGAAGAAGATGGGCCAGGAGCTGGGAGAGGACCTGGGCGAGGACTTCGACGCGGCCGTGGATGAAGCCATGGACGAGGCCAGCGCCGAAGGAGCGGGAGCCGAAGGCGGGGGGGACGATGACATTTGAGGGGCCAGAGAGGATGCCAACGGGTGGTTGAGGCGAGGTGCTGTCGGTGAAGGTGGAAGCCCTCGACCGGTTTGACCTGGTGGGCGAATCGGTGTGGAGCGACCTCCAGGCCCGGTGCGCGAACCCCGTGCCGTTTCTCAGCTGGCCCTGGCAGAACCTCTGGTGGGAAAACTTCGCCGACGGGCGGGCGCTCAAAATTCTCTGCGTCTCCGACTCGTCGGGCGAGCCGGTGGGCCTGCTCCCTCTCTACGAGAGGGAAGCCGGCCTCTGGCGGCTCGTCGGTGGCGTGGACATCTCGGACTACCTGGATGTCCTCGCTGTCCGCGGCAGCGAGGAGGAGATGTGGTCCGGGCTTCTCCACCACCGAGCTGGTGAACCCGACGTCTGGGATCTGCACTGTCTTCGGGCCGCCTCGCCCACGGTCTCGATCTTGCCTGCCCTGGCTCCGGCGTTCGGTCTTCACGCTGTGGCTCAGCGCGAGGAGCGCTGCCCCGTGCTCGCTCTACCAGAGTCGTGGGATGGCTATCTGGGGCGCTTGTCCGGCAAGGACCGGCATGAGTTGAGGCGGAAGCTCCGCCGGCTGGAGCGCCACTGGCCCGATGCAACCGTTCGCTCTCACGCCTCTCCTGAGGGCCTCGAGGCCGCCATGACCGCCTTCCTGGCACTCCACCGGAAGTCCAAGGCTGGGAAGGCTCGCTTCATGGACCTCCGGATGGAGCGCTTCTTCCAGCGGGTCGCCGTCGCCCTGGCCGCTCGGGGGGCGCTCCGCCTCTGGTTCCTCGAGCGGGATGGAGCGGCGGTCGCGAGCTACCTCTGCCTCGAGTTCGACCGGAGCGTGGCGCTCTACAACTCCGGCTTCGACCCCGCCCACGCGGCGCTCTCCCCGGGCATCGTGCTCCTCTCGTATGTGATCAGAGATGCGATCGAGCGGGGACTTGCCCGCTTTGACTTCCTGCGCGGCGAGGAGCCGTATAAGTACGCCTTCGGCGCGGTACCCGAAGACCTCTTCAACCTCGTGGTGGCCGCCTGATGTTGAGCGTGGCTGTTCTCTCCCTGCACACCTGCCCGCTAGCCGCCCTCGGCGGCAAAGAGACGGGCGGGATGAATGTCTATGTCCGCGAGATGGCCAGGGAGCTGGGGCGGATGGGGGTCCAGGTGGATGTCTTCACCCGTTCTCAGAACAGGGAGATTCCGCGCGTGGTGCCCCTCGGGGAAAACTCCCGGGTGATCCACCTCCCCGCCGGCCCCGAGGCCACGATCCCGCGCGAGGAAGCCTATCGACACGTGCCGGAGTTCGTGGCGAACCTCGAGGCCTTCAGCTGCCGCGAGGGCCTCACCTATGATCTCCTCCACAGCCACTATTGGCTCTCCGGCGTTGCGGGTCTCATCCTGAAGGCTCGCTTCCGCGTGCCGCTGATCCAGATGTTTCACACCCTGGGGCAGCTCAAGAATCACGTGGCCCGCTCAGCCGCTGAACTCGAGCCTGGTCTCAGAATCGCAGAGGAGACGCGGATCATCAGGGAGGCGGACCGGATCGTGGCGGCCAACGCGGTGGAGCGGGCGCACCTGGTCTGGTACTACGGCGCGGAGAGCGACCGAATCGCGGTCATCCCCTGCGGGGTGGACACCGAGCTCTTCCGTCCCCTGGATAGCGGCGAGGCGAAGGGAGCGCTCTCGCTCGGTCCCGAGCCACTCCTCCTGTACGTCGGGCGCCTCACCCCAATCAAGGGGCTCGAGACCCTGCTGGAGGCGATGACACGCCTCCGGCGGAACGCGCGCTACGGCAACCTCAGACTCCTCGTGGTAGGGGGGGACGCGGACGAACCCGAGAACGGCCACGCGGCGTTCCTTATGGAGCGGGTGACGGCGCTCGGGCTCGGGGGGGGTGTGCGCTTCCTCGGCCCTCAGCCCCAGGAGCGCCTCAGGCTCTACTACGCCGCGGCCAGGATGACGATCATGCCATCCTACTACGAGTCTTTTGGGATGGTGGCTTTGGAGGCCATGGCGTGCGGGAGCCCGGTCATCGCCTCGCGGGTGGGCGGGCTCACGACCACGGTGATTGACGGAGTCACTGGCTACCTAGTTTCTGAAGGCGATCCTCAAGCGCTCGCCGATCGGGTGGCAGGCCTGCTCGAGAACGACGGTCTCCGGTGGCGTCTCGGTCATGAGGCGAGCCGGGTGGCCACGCGCTACCGCTGGCCATGCGTGGCCGAGGCGATCTGTCAGCTCTATGCTGAGGTGCGCCCGGTGGCCCTGCACCATCTCGAGCTGGCCCGCTGCCGTTGACGCTCGTGCGTGGTAGACTCGATCACTGATGGCGAACCCCCCCGGCCGCGCCCTAATCTTTCTGATCGACGGGTTTGATCCCGAGTATATCCGCGCAACAGACCTCCCCTGCCTGGCCGCCCTGATGAAGGCCGGCAGTTCTACCCTCGACGGGCGAGGAGTGCTCCCCAGCCTGACCAACGTCAACCACATCTCTCTCTTGACCGGAACCTATCCCGAGCGCCACGGCCTCTGCGCCAACTTTTACCTCGACCTGAGCGCGCGCGCCGAGGTTTTTATGGACCAAGTCGCTTTTGTCCGGGAGCCGCTTCTCTTCGAGCGGGTCAAGGCTCTGGGTTGGACCACCGCCCTTGTCACGGCCAAGGAAAAGCTCACCCGGCTCTTCCGACGGGGCCTGGATCTCAGTATCGATATGGCCTCTGCCCCTGCCGACTTGGTCTCGAAGGTCGGTCCCGCGCCAGACATCTTCTCGATGGAGATCAACCTCTGGGTACTCGAGATGGCGCGGGAAGTGGCGGTCCAGTACGCGCCCCAGCTGCTCTACGTGGCCACCACCGATTACCCGCAGCACAAGCTTCCTCCTGACCATCCTGAGATGCAGCGCTACCTCCTGGATGCAGACAGGCTGATTCGTCAGATCGTGGACGCCTATGATCTAGAGCGCGATCTCGTCGTGCTTACCGCTGACCACGGGATGAACCCCAAGCCCCGATCAGCCAGCCCGGTGCGCTGCCTGGCCGAAGCCGGGATTACGGCTACGGGAGTTCCGTTAATCCGCGACGGTCTCTTTGCTCACCATAGAGATCTCGGCGGATCCCTCTACCTCTACCTGGAGAATCCGCAGCAGACGGCTCGGGCCCGGGAGATCCTTGCCAGAGCCCCCGGGATTGACGCTGTCGTGCCCCGGAGCGAGGCGGCAGAATTTCACCTGCCGCTCGAGCGGGTCGGGG
>CAYFIG010000127.1:0-6126 GCA_964342905.1 uncultured bacterium | reverse complement strand
GCTTCGACACCTTCCCGCCCTTGAGGCAGCGGGTGCAAACCTTGACCCGCTTGGGAACTCCATTGACCAGCGCCCGCATCGCGACCAGGTTGGGGAGCCAGCGCCGCTTGGTCAGGTTGTGGGCATGGCTGATCCGGTGGCCAACCGACGGGCCTTTCCCGCAAATATCACACCGCTGCGCCATGGAGGCTCCTAGAGGTGATGGAAGTCAGGGTTGCCGGGACCAGCAGCGTCTTATACCATAAATCGCGCAACGAGGCAACCGCGTGACGCCCCCGCGTCGCTCGCTGTCCGAGGCCGCCAGGGGCCTCTTGACCCCGCTCCAGTACCTCAAGGGGGTTGGGCCCCAGCGAGCCCGGCTTCTTTCTCGCCTCGGCCTCGTGACCGTAGAGGACGCCCTGTTCTTCGTTCCCACCCGCCACGAGGATCGGAGCCGCCTCACTCCATTCCGCTCCCTGACCCCGGACGTTGCCCAGGCCTGCTCAGGGGTCGTCGTCGGCGTGAGTCCGCCCCTGCGCAGAGTACCCAAGGTCCCCTTTTCCGCGCTCCTCCGAGATAGTTCCGGCTACCTCACCGCGGTCTGGTTCAACCAGCCTTACCTGGAGAAGGTCCTCAAACGGGAGCAGCGCCTGATCCTCTACGGGAAGGTGACCCGTTTCAGGGGCGGCCCGCTGCAGATCCAGCATCCCGACTTCGAGATTGTCGAGGAGGAGGATGACGACACTCTCCATACCGGCCGCCTCGTCCCGATTTACCGCCTCACCGAAGGACTCGGCCAGCGGCAGCTCCGGGCGCTCCTCTCGCGGGTCGTGGAGAGGTACGCCGGGGAGGCACCCGAGAGTTTGCCGCCAGCGATCAGCGCGCGGCGAACGCTCCTCCCTCTTCCCCAAGCGATGCGGGCCATCCACTTCCCGGAGGGCGAGGCGGCACTCAGCGCCGCCCGCCGCCGGCTCGTATTCGAGGATTTCCTCCTCCTCCAGCTTGGCCTCGCGATCCGGCGCCACCGGGAGGGACGGGAGCGGGGAATCGCCATCAAGCCGCCGGGTCAGCTCGCCGCCCGCCTCAGGGAGTTGCTCCCCTTCACGCTCACGCCGGCCCAGGAGCGGGTGTGGGAGGAGATCCGAAGAGACCTTGCTCGGCCTTTCCCGATGAACCGGCTGCTCCAAGGCGATGTGGGGTCGGGGAAGACGATCGTGGCGGCCCTGGCGTTGCTCACCGCGGTGGAGGCCGGGTACCAGGCTGCACTGATGGCGCCAACCGAGATCCTCGCCGACCAGCACTTCCTGACCTTTCAGGAGCTGCTCCGGGGCCTGGGCGTGAGCGTCGCGCTCCTGACATCGGGGGTGAAGGGCAAGGAGCGGGACGCGCTCCTCGAAGGGGTCGCCCGAGGCGCCATCCTGATCGTGGTGGGAACCCACGCGCTGATCCAGGAGGGAGTGGTCTTCCGCAAGCTCGGCCTGGCGGTGGTGGACGAGCAGCACCGCTTCGGGGTGATCCAGCGTGCGAGCCTCCGGGCGAAAGGGGAGCAGTCCGACCTCTTGGTGATGACCGCGACCCCGATCCCGAGGAGCCTGGCGCTCACGCTCTACGGGGACCTTGACGTCTCAGTCATCGACACGCATCCGCCGGGACGGCAGCCAGTCGTCACAGCTCTCCGTGTCGAGGCCCAGCGCAGCCAGATCTACGCCTTCATCAAGGGCGAGCTCAAACAAGGGCGGCAGGTGTACGTGGTCTGCCCGCTCGTGGAGGAGTCGGAGGCGTCAGACCTCAAGGCCGCCACCGCATTGGCCTCCCGACTCGCTACGGAGGTCTTCCCCGAGCACCGGGTGGGGCTCCTTCATGGGCGGATGGGCTTTGCCGAGAAGGAGGCGGTGATGCGGGAGTTCAAGGCCGGAGCGATCCAGGTCCTGGTCTCGACCACCGTGATCGAGGTGGGGATCGATGTGCCGAACGCGTCGGTCATGTTGATCGAACACGCCGAGCGCTTCGGCCTCGCCCAGCTCCACCAGCTCCGTGGGCGAGTGGGACGCGGCCCCTGGAAGTCCTCCTGCATCCTGCTGGCCTCGGGTTCTCTGAACGGGGAGGCGCGCCGGCGCCTTCAGGCCCTGGCCGAGAGCCCGGACGGCTTCAGGATCGCCGAGGTGGACCTCGAGCTGCGCGGCCCCGGCGATTTCTTCGGTACCCGCCAGTCCGGGCTCCCCGAGTTCCGCGTGGCCGACCTTCTGCGGGACAGCGCCGTGCTGGAGGAGGCGCGCCAGGAAGCCTTCGCGCTCGTCGAGGCTGACCCCGATCTCCTGAAGCCCGAGCACCGGTCGCTCCGCGAAGCCCTGCTCTCCCGCTGGCGCGGCAAGCTGGCCCTTGCCTCAGCGGGGTAACCCACCCGCGGCCAGAGGGTGACATGCGCATCACTGCTGGAGCGCTCAAGAGGCAGCGGCTCACCGCTCCAAAGGGCCGCCGGACCCGGCCCACCACTGATCGGATCCGGATGGCGTGCCTGGACGCCCTGGCTCCGTGGCTCCCCGGAGGCCGCTTTCTCGACCTCTTTGCCGGGGCCGGGGCTGTGGGGATTGAGGCGCTCTCCAGGGGCGCAGCGGAGTGCGTGTTCGTCGAGGAGGATCGCGCCGCCATCAAAGCCCTTCGCGAAAACCTGACGCGCCTTGGCCTGTCGGATCGCGCGCGTGTCCTGAGCCGGAAGGTGGTCGCCGCCCTGGAACTGCTCAAGCGGGAGGGCGCCCGGTTTCGCGCGATCTTTCTTGATCCACCCTACGCGAGCTCGCTGGCTGCCGATACGCTGGCGCAGCTCGGCGACGGGGCCCTCCTTGCCCCGGCCGGGGTTGTCGTGGCGCAACACCTCACCAAGGCATCGCCTCCCCCCCGCGTGGGGCGCCTGGCGGCGTTCAGGGCCCGGCGATTCGGGGAAACGACCTTGACTTTCTTTCGCACCGCGGAGTAAGATCAGCCACGTTTTTTGAGGAGAGCGTGGGCAAGCGTGCGGTCTATCCCGGGATGTTCGACCCGGTCCACAACGGCCACCTGGACCTGATCCAGCGGAGCCTCCGCATCTTTGGCGAGGTGATCGTGGCTGTGGTGGCAAACCCCGACAAGAAACCGCTCTTCACCACCAAGGAACGGCTCGAAATGCTCGACGAGGTCACGAGCGGCCTCGCAAACCTCCGGATCACCTCCTTCGACGGCCTCCTGATCGACCTCGTGGCCCGCGAGCGCGCGGACTGTGTGGTCCGGGGGATCCGGGCCATTTCCGACTTCGAGTACGAGTTCCAGATGGCGCTGATGAACCGGAAGCTGCGCGACAGCCTGGAGACGGTCTTCATGATGCCGCACGAGAAGTACACCTACATCTCCTCCCGGCTCATCAAGGAGGTAGCCAGCTACGGCGCATCGGTGGCTGGCCTGGTGTCGTCAGAAGTCGGAAAGCGGCTGAAAGAAAAGTTCGCCAGCAAGTAACCGCGAACCCTCATCTCGCTCGCGACGGACCCCAAGACGTTCAAGGAGGAGCTGACTCTGGTGGATGCCGCGTTCGGGTGGATCGAGTTGTGATCCCCGATCCCACCTGGGAAGAAGCGATTCGGCGGGCTGCCCAGGCTCGCGTCATTCTGATCATCGGCGAGACCGACACCGGGAAGACCTTCTTTACGACGTGTCTCGCGAACAACCTGCTCAGCCACGGCTTCAGCGTGGGTGTGGTGGATTCCGACTTGGGCCAGTCGGACATTGGCCCACCCACGACCGTGGGTCTGGGCGTGATCAGCCAGCCCGTGGAGCGCCTGGGGGAGGCCGAGGTCGTTGGGCTCTACTTCGTGGGCTCGACCTCGCCACAGGGCCACCTGCTCCCCACCGTGATCGGCACGAAGCTGATGGTCGAGAAGGCGCTCGCCCTGGGGTTCGAGCGGGTCCTGGTGGACACCAGCGGCCTGGTTCAGGGCGAGCTGGGCCGCACTCTCAAGCGGCACAAGATCGACCTCATTGCCCCCGACCTCGTCTTCTGTCTACAGCGCGGGGAGGAGTGCGAGCATATTCTCAAGGCCTACGCGCTGGGCCGCCGGCCCGAGATCCTCCGCCTGGCCCCCGGCCCCGCGGGGCGGAAGCGCTCTCAGGAGGAACGTCGGCAGCACCGCGAGCGGACCTTGCACGCCTACTTCCACGGAGCGCGTCCGCTGCACCTGGACCTCACGCGAGTGGTCTTGAAGCACCCCACGCTCTTCGTGGGCCAGCCGCTTCCGAGCCGCCAGCTGGAGGAGATCTCGGGGCTGCTGGACGACATGGTTCTCTGGGCGGAGCGGGTTGGAGCCGAGCTTGTCCTGGTCACCCCGGACCCGCTCAAGGAGGTCCAGATCCGGCAGATTGCCAAACGCTTCGATGACGCCTTCGTGGTCAACCTGAGCCAGGATGACTTTCAGGACGCCCTGGCTGGCCTGGACAACGCCGACGGGGAGACCGTGGGACTCGGCATCGTCCGATCCCTCGACTTCGCCAAGCAGGTTCTCGTGATCGAGACCGCACTGCCCGAAGCCTCCATCGCCGCCGTCGCGATCGGCCGCCAGAAGTTTCGCCCGATCTGATCCGCAGGGAGAACAACCGTGAGTACGATCCGCTTCGAGACCGACCGGGTCTAGGGTTCACTCCGGCAGCAGCGAAAGGAGACCAGATGAAGATCCAGGGCAGCTACGACCTCCCCGTGCCCCGCGAGCGCGTGTGGCAGGCGCTCTTGGATCCCGCGCAGCTCTCCAAAGCTATGCCGGGCTGCGAGAAGCTGGAAGCCGTCGGCGAGGGGGAGTACAGGGCCACGCTGAAGGTCGGGGTGGGGGCGGTGAAGGGAACCTTTGAGGGGAAGGTGAGGCTCTCCGACATCCAGCCGCCTACCCGCTACACGATGATGGTGGAGGGGAGCGGCAGCCCTGGCTTCGTGAGGGGGGAGGCCACCATGGAACTGTCCGAAGCGGTAGGCGGCACGCGGGTCGCCTATGACGGCGATGTTCAAATTGGCGGTCTCATCGCTGGGGTCGGACAGCGGATGCTCGGAGGCGTCGCCAAGATGATGGTGGACCAGTTCTTCTCCCGGATGGCTGAACTGCTTGCGGGGGAACGGGCAGGATGAGGAGGGGGCGGGAGGAGGCGCCGAGAGATGGACTTGGGGCTCACTGATCGGGTCGCGCTGGTGACGGGCGCGAGCAGGGGGATTGGCCGCGCCGTGGCGCTCGCGTTGGCAAGCGAAGGTGCGCGGGTCGCAATGTGCGCGCGGGACACGGCAACGCTCGCCGCCGCCGCAGCGGACATTCGCGCGAAAAGCGGCGCGGAAGTGCTTCCGGTGGCGGCCGATCTGAGCACGCTCGAAGGAGTGACGCGCGTCACGGAGGCGACCCGTCAGCACTTCGGCCGGATCGACATCCTGGTGAACAACGCGGGCGCCATCCGCGCGGGCGACTTCCTGACCATCCCCGACGCGCAGTGGATCACCGACTGGAATCTCAAGTTGCTGGGATACATCCGCATGGCCCGTGCCGTCTTTCCGATCATGCAGGCTCAGGGCGGGGGGCGGATCGTGAATATCGTCGGCGCGGCAGCGCGGAACCCGACCGCGACATACCTGCCGGGAAGCGCCGCGAATGCCGCGCTGGTCAACTTCACCAAAGGGCTTGCCGATCTCGGGGCGAAATCCAATATCCTGGTGACCGCCGTATCGCCCGCGGCGACACGCACCGAGCGTTGGGGTTCGCTTCTAGCGGCCGAGGCCAAGGCGCAGGGCAAGAGTGTGGAGCAGGTGCGCGCCGAGCGAGAAGGCGCCTATCCGCTCGGTCGCATCGCCCTGCCGGAGGAGATCGCTGATCTCGTCTGCTTCCTCGCTTCAGCGCGCGCCGCGTTCCTGACGGGCGTCTGCATCACCATTGACGGCGGCGCGACCCGCGGGGTGTATCCCTGAAAGAAGGAGGTTAGCGATGCCGACGTACATCAGCCTTATCAATTACACCGACCAGGGGATTCGGAAGATTAAGGACTCGCCGAAGCGCCTGGACGCCGCAAAGAAGCTGCTCAAGGAGATGGGGGGCGAACTGAAGGCGTTCTACCTGACCCTGGGGCCGTACGACATCATCACCGTTGCCGAAGCCC
>CAYFIG010000126.1:0-6155 GCA_964342905.1 uncultured bacterium | reverse complement strand
GTGGGAGCGTACGGCTTTGAGTGTGTCGCCCAGGCCGGGCTCCACGTGAATGAGTTGGAGTTCATCGCCGAAGTGGTTGATCCTCTCACGGGTGCTCCGGCTACCGAAGGCGAGCTGGTCCTCACCAACCTGGGCCGAGCGGGCTCGCCCGTCTTCCGGTACCGCTCGGGCGATCGGGTGAGGCTGGCCACTTCGCCGTGCGCCTGCGGCCGGAGCTTCGTGCGCCTGGAAGGCGGGATCCTGGGACGGCTGGACGACATGCTGATCGTGCGGGGCGTGAACGTTTTTCCCTCCGTGATCGAGGGGATCGTGCGCCAGTTCTCAGCCGTTGACGAATTCCTGATCGAAGTGTATAAGCGGATCGAGATGGACGAGGTGCGGCTCCTGGTGGAAATTGACGGCGCTCCGGCCCAGACGGTGCAAGACATCAAAGAGCGCCTGCGTGCGCAGCTCGGGATCCGGATCGAGGTGGTCCCCGTTCCGGCCAAAAGCCTGCCCCGGTACGAGCTGAAGGCAAAGCGGGTGGTTCGGCGGGCGGACAGCCCGGCGGAAGGAGGATGACCATGGAACGAATTGTCGTGGGCATTGACCTGGCTACGCTGACCCGACGGGAGTTCCTCGGCGCCGCGGCCCGCGCCGGGGTCGCTGCGGGGGCCGTCGTCCTGCCCTGGGACCGGGCCCTGGCGCAAACCAAGGTCAACATCGGCTACATGAAGATCGGGGACCTCTCCCCCTTCTTCCTGGCCCTGGACGGGGCGTTCTTCAAGGACGCCGGGCTCGAGATCAACCTGGCGGCCATGGTGGGTGGCGCGGCCATCGCTCCCGCCTTGGCCTCGGGCTCCATCAATATCGGCTGGTCCAACGTGGTCTCCATCTACCAGGGGCATCTGCAGGGCTTCGATTATCGCTTCATCGCCAACGGGGCCATCAACAAGCGAGAGACCAACGACGTCTTCGGGGTCCAGGTGGCCGTGGACTCCCCGATCAAGTCAGCGAAAGACCTGGAGGGCAAGACCGCAGCCACCAACACCCTCCGGAACATCATCCACGTCGCGGGCCTCCACTGGATCGACAAGAACGGCGGGGACTCCAGCAAGGTGAAGTGGGTGGAGCTCCCGTTCCCCCAGATGGCGCCAGCCCTCGTGAACAAGCAGATTGACGCCTTCGTGGCCGTGGAGCCGTTCGTCACGGTTCCATCCAAAGTGAACAAGCAGACGCGGGTCCTGGGCTACCCCCTGGGCGGGATCGCGCCACGACTTCTGATCGCGGCCTACTTCTGCAGCGAGGCGTGGATCGAGAAGAACGTGGACACGGTGAAGGCCTTCATCGCGGCCCTGAACCGGGGGATCGACGCCCACAACGCGAACCTCCAGGAGGCCAAGGCCACCATCGCCAAGTACACCGGGCTCAAGCCCGAGTTTCTCAAGGAGATGGTCCTGCCGGCCTTCGAACGGAAGATCCTGGAGTCCGACCTCCAGTCCATGCTGGACGTGTCGTTCCGATACAAGCTGATCGAGAGGAAGTTCCCCGTCCGGGAAGTGATTTCCAAGTACGCCCCGGCGTAACGGGACGGGATGCTCCCGATGCGTTTGGCCCAGCTGGGAGAGGCGGCTTAGCGCTCTCCGAGGTACGTCGAGAACCAGCGGGTCAGCCGGTTCCAGGCGTCCTGGGCGGCCTCGGCTTGGTACGAGGCCCGCTCGTCGCAGAAGAAGCCGTGGCCGGCACCCGGATACACTTTCGCCTCGTACGTTTTCCCCAGCCGGCGCATCGTCTCCTCGATGCGCTTCACCTGATCCAGCGGGATCAGCTGGTCTTTCTCGCCGAACAGGGCAAGAACGGGCGCGGTGATGCGGTCCGCAAAGTTGATGGGCGCGGTAGGGCTGTCAGCCGCGATGCCGCCGCCATAGAAGGACACGGCCGCCTTGATGTCCGACGGGTGGCGGGCCGCCGACAGGAACGTGATCCGACCGCCCATACAGAAGCCGGTGATGCCGATCCGGTCAGGTCGAACGTCGGGCTGGCGTTTGAGATGCGCGATGGCCGCGCCGATCTCCACCATGACCTTCGCATCATCCAGCTGCTGTAAAAACGCGATGGCCTTCGGCACATCCTCGTACGGGACGATCGGGCTCCCGAAAGAATAGTAGAGATCGGGCGCGATCGTGACGTACCCTTCCCGCGCGATCCGCTCCGCCACCGCCTTGATGTGCGCGTTGAGCCCGAACGCCTCCATCACGACGATCACCGCTGGGTACGGCCCGCCTGCCGTTGGCCGCGCCAGGTGGCATGGCATCTGACCATCCGCCGTTTTCAGCGACGCTGACTCTGTCCGAATCTCCATTGCCTTCCCCTCCGTTCTGTCAAGAGCCTCTTGCAGTGGTTCTTCTTGGCTGTCTCGTAGAGGGACTCGAGCTCCTGGTGGGTGGGCTCGTAGTCGAAGTCCCAGAGCGTGGCGAGCTGGTAGGAGACGCGTCGGGCCGCAGCCGTCTGTGTCGTCGTCATCATCGCACCTCACGCGGATGATCGTAAGTTGTGGTGGATGTGGGGAGCCGCGCCGATAGGGCTGCGCGCCCAGCCGATCAGAGAAACTGGCGATGCTTCGTCTCGTCAGGCACCGGGACGCCGAGCGCGGTAATCTTTTTATCCACATACGCCTTATATGCGCTGCGAATCTCCGCGTTGCCCACGCTCTTGAGTCCCCAGCGGATGAACTTCGGGACGTTTGGCGAATCGGAGCGGCCAAACATGTCGAGCGCCGCCGGGTACCATTTTGCGAGGAGCCGCTCGACGAAAGCCTGGCCTCGGGAGGTCTCGCAGGCGCGCAAGAGGAAGTAGTATCCCATCTCCGAGTGACCCAGCTCGTCGCGCTCGATGGTGCCGGCGATCTTCCGGAGCGGAATATAGCTCGACTCGCGCCAATCCCGCGCGTGGAAGGCGCCGTTGAGGTCAATGAAGAAGTGGAAGCACGCGTCGTCGAGCCAGTGCTCGCGCGGCAGGTGGAACGCGTAGTGCTGGTAGGGGACATCTTTGAGCGCGAAGTCAGGATCAAGGCCGACGGCGAGGCGGTGAAACATGATCGCGTGCTTTAGCTCCTCGGCGAGGTACTCCGCCTTGATCAGGCGCGCCTCGGCGTCCGGCGCGAGCCGCTCGGCCACCTCCAGGCAGGTGCCCATGAAGCCGAGGAAACTCTTGTTCCCCGCTCGCTCCCCCTCGTGGCGGAGCATGCGGACGAGCAGGTACTTGTACTCCTCGGGCAGGGCGGCGCCCTCGTCGAACTCGTACCGGGGCCGCTCAACGGTGCAGGTGAACACCGGCAGCGGATCCCCGTCCGCGTACGCCTTCCGCCAGAACGGCCAGAGCCCGCTATCCACCGAACGTCCGCCGCGCCGCCTCGAACCGCACCGGATCCAGCGCGCGCGCGCACTCGGCCTGCCGGCCGCAGCGGCAGCCGATCAAGCTCGCCGCGTAGAGGTCGAACTGGCGGTCGAGGAGATCCCCGATCATGCCAGGGAGCAACCGGTCGCCGGTACTCCCGACGAACTCCCCGCAGCGATCACAGTGGAGCCCATAATAGGTCCCGTATGTAGCGGGCTGAGCGAGCCGGATGCCGAAGGTCGCGTACGCCCGGCGCATCTCGTCGAGCACGTCGCTGACTGCCGTCTCAGCCATCGTCGCCGGAAATCTTAGGAAGCGCAAAGGAGGTTGTCAAACGTAAAGTGTCATCCGCTAACTTCCGCGAGGAACTCTAAGCTCTGACCAATTTGAAGCTGGCTTCGAGCGGAAGCGTGACCTTGTCGAGACCTTCGCCGGCTCGCTTGAGAAAGTTTAGGATCGTGAACCCTACCACATCACCTGTGGTGGGATCACGATGGATAATGACGTCATCACCGACCTCCTCGGACTCAACATCCGGGTAGGGGTCGCCCTTGGAAAGATAGAGGACATCAGCTTCACGATCAAACGAGTACTGAATGTTTGCCTTCATGCGGTTGTCCTCCAACAAGGCGGCGTGTGATATAGACCGTCAGAATAAATGCCCGCCCATCGATTTTCACGACCACCACCAGATGCTTCCCCTCAAGAATATCCGGGTAGAACCGAGAGAAAAGAAGGACCTTAGGATCGTAGGAGCTCCTGCGAACCTCCTCTGGTAGAGCGAGCACGTCACGGATGCGCTCTAAAAATGGCGCGACCGTCGGATGACGCTTGAGGATGTGAGCCCGGCGGTCATCGGTAAGTTCCACCGGTCGTCCCAGGACCGGTGGATATTCCTCGATCGCCATGCAATGTCATTATACATCGGGACCAGTAGGAAAAGCCGCAGTTTGGCGTACATCTCTGCGGATCCGGAAGGGAAACCGCACTTCTACAATGAGGTCGCCGAGCTTGGAATCTCCGAGATACTTCGATCGCACGGGGGGAAGGGGTCTCTGCACCGGGATCTGGACCTGTGCTAGCCCAGAAGAGGATTGAAGGATCAGTACCAGGAAGCCAAGCCGTAAGACCATAAGGATCATCCCGCTTCGGTTACCTGTCCTCATCGCCAATACCTTCACTCACCGGCTGCGATCACACCCTACGCAATGCTCAGCGGCCTGTCAAACGCGAAAGTGTCGCTACCGCCGGGCGGTGAGCCCCTTGTGCCAGGCCATGAGGCGAGCATCCGCCACGAGGAAGCAGCGGTTCAGGAGGTAGCCCAGGAGCGCCAGGACCAGCATCCCCGCGTACATCTGGGGGATCCGGAAGGAGCGCTGGGCGTCCAGGATGAAGTAGCCGATCCCCGAGGTGGCCCCCACCATCTCGGAGATGACGACGAGGATCAGGGCGATGGCCAGGGCGATCCGGAGCCCGGTCATGATGAAGGGCGAGGCGGCGGGCAGGACCACCTTCCAGATGATCTGCCGGCGGGAGAGCCCGAAGGTGCGAGCCGTGCGAATCAGGACCGGGTCCACGCCTCTGACACCGTCCATGGTGTTGATCAGGATGGGAAAGGAGCAAGAGAAGAGGATGATGAAGACCTTCATCTGGTCGCCGATGCCGAGAAAGACGATGGCCACGGGAATGATGGCCGGGGGCGGGATGGCCCGGAGAAGCTCCATTACGATCTCACCGGCCTCGTAGGCCGCGCGCCAGTAGCCCATGAGCACGCCGAGGGTGATGGCGAGGAGCGCAGCGAGGGCATAGCCGAGTCCGGCCCGCCAGAGGCTCACTCCCACGTGGGAGAGGACTTCGCCGGAGAGGACGATGTGGATGAACGAGGCGAGGATCTTGGAGGCCGGGGGGAAGAAGAGCTTGTGGATCCAGCCGCCCTGGCCCGCCGCCTCCCAGAGGAGGAGCAGCAGGAGGAGGAAGGCGAAACCGGTCCAGCGCCCCGTCCAGCTCATAGGATCTCTTCCTTGCGCGTGAGCCCCTTGTGCCAGGCCATGGCCCAGCTGTCCAAAGCCAGGAAGAGCCGGTTCAGGCCGTACCCCATGACGGCCAGGGCCACGATGGCCGCGTACATCTCCGGGATCTGAAAGGAGCGCTGGCGGTCCAGGATGTAGAACCCGAGCCCGTCGTTTGACACGACCATCTCCGAGGTCGTTACGAGGATCAGGGCGATAGCCAGCGAGACCCGAAGCCCCGTGACGATCTGGGGCGAGGCGGCGGGTAGCATGACCTTCCAGAAGCGAGCCCAGGGGGAGATGCGGAACGTGGCCGCGGTGTTCACCAGCACCAAATCCACCGAGCGGACGCCGTCAATGGTGTTCAGGAGGATGGGCCAGGAGCAGGCGTACACGGTCACCGCTACCTTCATCTCGTCGCCGATCCCGAAGAAGAGGATGGCGATAGGGATTATGGCTGGCGAGGGCATCGGCCGGAGTAGCTCGATAAGCGGCTCGAGGAGCGCGTAGAGGGGTCGCCAGATTCCTAGGCAGAGACCCGCGCCCACTGAGAGGACGGCGGCCAGCGCATACCCCTCCGCGAAGCGCAGGAGGCTTGCGGCGATGTGGCTCCCGAGCTCGCCGCTTCCGACGATCCGCACCAGGGTGAGGAGCACCTGGGAGACGGGCGGGAAGTAATGGACCAGCGCGTGACTCTGCCGCGCCAGGAGCTCCCAGCCGAGAAGGCCTGTGAGGAGCACGCCCAGGCCGGTCCACGGAATCCGTCTCATC
>CAYFIG010000125.1:1772-6218 GCA_964342905.1 uncultured bacterium | reverse complement strand
CGACGGAAAGGTGGCCATGCGGGAGAAGGAGTTCGGCGTCTGGCGGCCGATCACCTGGGGCCGCTATCTGGAAGAAGTGCGCCTCCTGGCCCTGGGGTTCACCGCGCTGGGGCTTGGCAGGGGCGACAAGGTGGCCCTCGTCGGCCACAACCGGCCCGAGGGGCTTTGGGCGGAGATGGCAACGCTCGCGATCGGTGGGGTCGTCGTCTGGCTCTACCAGGACGCGCTGATCGACGAGGTCCAGTACGTGATGGACCACTCGGACGCCCGCTTCCTGGTGGGCGAGGGTCAGCAGGAGGCGGACAAAGGGCTCGCGATCAGGCCGCGCTGCCCGAAGCTGGAGCGGATCATCTGGGACGATCCGAAGGGGATGCGCGGCTACGACGACCCGTGCCTCACGAGCCTCGCCGAGGTTCACCGCCTGGGGCGGGAGCTGGAAGCCAGAGACCCCGAGGCGTTCGAGCGGATGGTCGCCCGGGGCCGGGGCGACGACGTGGCCTTGCTCTTTTACACCTCCGGCACCACGGCCCAGCCCAAGGGGGCGCTCCTGACCCACCGGAACATGCTCAAGATGGGGCAGAACATGCTGGCCGTGGACCCCTGCGCGGAGAGCGACGACTTCGTCTCGTTCCTTCCCTTCTCCTGGATCGGCGAGCAGATGATGTCGATCTCCTGCGGGCTGATGGCGGGCTTCACGCTCAACTTCCCCGAGGACCCGGAGACCGTTCAGCGCGACATTCGCGAGATCGCTTCCCAGGTGCTCTTCTCCCCACCGCGCATTTACGAGCAGATGGTGCGGACGGTGCAGGTGAAGGTGCTGGACGCGCCGAAGCTCAAGCGGAAGGCCTACAGCTGGGCCCTCGCGGTCGGGGGGCGCGTGGCGGATCTGAAATTCGCCAAGCAGCCGATTCCGGGGTCTCTTAAGCTGCAGCGCCGGCTCGCTGACCTCCTGGTGCTGAGAAAGCTCCGCGACCACCTGGGGCTGGCCCGGATTCGCCACGCCTATACCGGCGGCGCCGCGCTGGGGCCTGACCACCTGAGATTCTTCCATTCGATTGGCGTCAACCTCAAGCAGATCTACGGCCAGACCGAGATCGCGGGCATCTCTGTGCTCCACAGGGACGGCGACGTCCGGTACGACACCGTGGGGAAGCCGATTCCGGAGACAGAGGTCCGGATCGCCCCCGACGGCGAGATCCTCTCCAGGAGCCCCTGCGTCTTCAAGGGCTACTACAAGAACCCAGAGGCTACCAGCGAGACGCTCAAGGACGGCTGGCTTCACTCGGGGGACATCGGTTTCATCGACGAGCAGGGACACCTGGTGGTCTTCGACCGGCGCAAGGACGTCATGACGCTGGCCGACGGGAGCCGGTTCGCTCCCCAGTATCTCGAAACCCGGCTCAAGTTCAGCCCCTACATCAAAGATGCCTGGATCCTGGGAGACAAGCGCCAAGCTGTCACCGCCGTGATCTGCATCGACGCCGGGGTCGTCGGCAAGTGGGCGGAGGACAATCATATCCCTTACACGAGCTATCCGGAGCTCTCGCAGAAGCCGGAGGTGCAGGGCCTGGTGCGGGAGGCCGTGCTCCACGTCAACAAGGGGCTGCCCGGGCCGGCGCGTATCCAGCGGTTTGTGAACCTCCACAAGGAGTTCGACGCTGACGACGAGGAGCTGACCCGGACGCGGAAGCTTCGGCGGGCCTTCCTGGAGGAGCGCTACCAGGATATTGTAGAGGGACTCTACTCGGCCGCCCGGGAGGTCCACGTGGAGGCCACCGTCACCTACGAGGACGGGCGGACATCGGTGAGCAAGCACACGCTGCGGGTGGTGGAGACCGCGTGATGGCCATCTTCTTCGAGCTGCTGCTCTCAGGCATCATGGTCGGCTCCATCTACGCCCTGGTGGCGCTGGGCTGGACGCTCATCTACAAGTGCTCCGGGGTGCTGAACCTGGCCATGGGTGAGCTGACGCTGATCGGGGGCTACGTGTGTCTGACGTATTACCATTGGGGGTTTCCGTTCCCCGTGGCGCTCATCGCCACGCTGATTACCGGATTCATCCTCGGGCTGGCGACCGAGCGGCTCTTTCTGCGCCGGATGATCGGCGAGCCGATCCTGGCGGTGATCATGATCACGGTGGGGCTCTCGTTCTTCTTCCGGGCGCTGGTGGGCTTCATCTGGCGGACCGACACCGTGGTCTTCACACCGCCGGTCTTCCCGCAGGAGCCGCTCCGTTTCTTCGGGATGGTGTTCGGTCAGGTCTACATCTGGAGCTTTGTGGCTGCCATCGTCCTGCTGGTGGTCTTCGTCTGGTTCTTCCAGCGGAGCCGCTGGGGGCTCTCCATGCAGGCGACGGCCGATGACGAGATGGCCGCCCTGTCCCTTGGGGTTTCCGCCAAGCGGGTGTACGCCCTCGCCTGGGCCATCGCCTTTATGGCCGCGGGGGTGGGCGGAACGCTCCTCGGGAACATTAACGGCCTCAACATCTCGGTGGGATATCTGGGGCTTCTGGTGCTACCCGCCGTGGTGCTGGGCGGGCTCAACTCGGTCCCCGGCGCCATCGTCGGCGGGCTCGCCATCGGGGTGCTCCAGAACCTCTCCGATGTGTATGTCGGCAAGCTGACCCAGGGCGGGGTCAAAGAAATCGCCCCCTTCGTATTCATGGTGACCATCCTCCTCTTCCGCCCGTATGGCCTCTGGGGCTGGGTCAAGATCGAAAGGGTCTGATGTATCTGCCGAGCGGGGTGTACCACGAGACGTACGCGGCGACCCATGCCTGGTGGCAGACAGGCTTCGTCCAGGGCAAGATGGCCGTCCTTGTCCTCTTCATTCTCACGCTGCCGCTGTATGCAAACCTCTACGTGGTCTCCGTGGCCAACATCATCCTCTACACGATCCTCTCCGCCCTCGGGGTCCAGCTCCTCATCGGCTACTGTGGCCAGATCACGCTCGGGCATGCCGCGTTCATCGCTGTCGGCGCGTATGTAACC
The DNA here is from genome assembly GCA_964342905.1 of uncultured bacterium. Taxonomy (GTDB): domain Bacteria; phylum Methylomirabilota; class Methylomirabilia; order Rokubacteriales; family CSP1-6; genus CAYFIG01. Next base: position 3,228 of record CAYFIG010000125.1, on the reverse strand, counting down.
GCCATCGGGGTTCTGTTCTGGAAACTCCCGTACCCTGTGGCCGCACTGCTCGGCTGCCTCCTCGCCGGGCTCTGGTCGGTGCTCTTCGGGCTGCCGTCAGCCCGGATCAAGGGCTTCTACCAGATCATGACCACCATGGCCGCCCAGTTCATCACTGTGGACTTCATCATCACGCACTACGTGAGCCGGGTCGGTGGACGGGAGCACTACTTCTCCCTTCCGCCGGGCACCATCACCATTGGTGGCTGGCCGGTGGACAGCGAAATCAAGGTGTACTATCTGGCTGTGGCCCTGACGATCCTTTCCCTAATAGGGATGGCCAATCTGCTTCGCACGCGTGTGGGCCGAGCCTGGATCGCGATCCGTGACAACGACATCGCCGCCGAGGCAATGGGCGTCAACGTGGTTACCTACAAGCTCCTGGCCTTCTTTGCGGCGGGTGTGCTGGCCGGGATCGCCGGCGCCGTGTGGATTCCCTCACTGCTCTTCGTGAGCCCAGAGCACTTCCAGCTGTCCTGGAGTCTCTGGCTCGTCGGGGTTGTCCTGATCGGCGGGATCGGCAGCCTCCACGGGGTTGTGTTCGGCTCGATCTTCGTCACCGTGATCCTGGAGCTGCTCAAGTTCGCCGTGATCCCGCTCTCGGATATCTATCCGGCGCTGACCGAGCGGTTTCTCTACGTGAAGGAAGCTGCCTTTGGCCTGGCCATCGTGCTCTTTCTGCTTTACGAGCCACGTGGGCTGGCGTACCGGTGGCAGCAGGTCAAGAACTACTTCAACCTCTGGCCTTTTGCATATTAACCGAAGAGGGAGGCTCGACATGAAGCGATGGACACGCTCTCTGCTGGCCCTGGCCTTCGCCCTTCCTTTCCTCGCGGGAACCGGTTGGGCTCAGGAGGTCAAGCTGGGATCGCTGAACGACCTGACCGGCCCCACCTCGGACGTCGGGAAAGACATCGCCCTGGGGATCCGCGAGGCCGTCCAGTACGTCAACGACACGGGCGGCATCAACGGCAAGAAGATCCGGCTGTATCTTTATGACTACGGGTATCGGGTCCCCGAGGCCATCACGACCTACAAGCGCTTCCGCGACTTTGACAAGGTGGTCGGCGTGCTCGGATGGGGGACCGGCGACACCGAGGCGCTCTCTCCCACGGTGAGCAAGGATCGTCTGCCGTACCTCTCGCATTCGTTCGCGGCGAAGCTCACCGATCCGAAGACGGCACCCTACAACTTCGTCTACGGCACCGACTACTCCTCCAACGCCCGCGCGGCCATGACCGCCTGGTTCGAGGAAGTCTGGATGAAGGACCCGCGCTTCCGGGAAGCGCGCGCGAAAGGAGAGAAGCCCCGGGTCGTGATGTTCTACGCCTTTCCGGTGCCGTACGCAAGCGCGCCCATCAAGGCGCTGAAGAACCAAGCCGAGCTCCTCGGCTTCGAGGTGGGCTCGGACCAGGAC
>CAYFIG010000125.1:0-1762 GCA_964342905.1 uncultured bacterium | reverse complement strand
CAGGTGCTGGCGGCCAAGGTCTTCAGGCCCCACCTCGCCTGGCACGGCAACACCACCATGTCGGTGGCCGCCACCATCAAGGACTCCCACGCCCTCGGGCTCGGCGCCGATCACATCGTCAACAACTGGGGGTACGACGAGAACCTGATCCGGCTCGCCGGCCCTGCCGCCGAGGGGGTGATGGGGATCGCCGTCAATGCCTTCTACGGCGACAAGGTCCCGCTCATGGATAAAGTGGTGGAGTACGCCAAGAAGATCAACCCTGGCGTCCCCCAGGAGGCCCGGATGATCCGCACGGTCCAGTCCTGGATCCAGGTGCTCATGATGGCCGAAGGCATGCGGCGCGCCGACAAGGCGGGCAAGCTCAACGGCCCCGGGCTCAAAGAGGCGTTCGAGACCTTCAAAGACTGGACCCCCGGGCTCGGCCGGCCGCCCGTCACGCTGACAGCCACCGATCACCGCCCCGGGGCGGTGATCCCCGTCTACCGGGTCAGGGGTGGGAAGTTCGAGCTGGTGAAGCACGTGGACCTGAAGGCAAAGTGGCCCAAGCAGTGGGAGGGCGAATGGTTTGGATACTAGTCTCGGCGGCGGAGCGGGTGCTCGGTGCTCACGGTTAACAACATCGAGGTCCTCTACCACGAGGTCATCCTCGCCCTGAAGGGGGTGTCCCTGGAGGTGCCCCCCCATGGCGTCGTGGCGTTGCTGGGGGCCAACGGGGCTGGCAAGAGCACCACGCTGAAGGCCATCTCTGGGCTGCTCAAGCACGAGAACGGCCGGGTGGCTGAGGGCTCCATTGAGTTTTTGGGCAAGCGAATCGATCGGAAATCGGCCGAGGAGATTGCGCGGATGGGGATCATCCAGGTCATCGAGGGACGCCGGGTCTTCGAGCACCTGACGGTTGAGCAGAACCTCCGCGTTGGGGGGCACCTCAGGGATGACCGCGGGGCCATCGCGAATGGGCTGGAGATGGTGTACCACTACTTCCCGCGGCTCAAGGAACGGCGCAACGTGGCGGCGGGCTTTGTCAGCGGTGGCGAGCAGCAGATGCTGGTGATCGGTCGCGCCCTCATGGCTAGGCCCAAGTTGCTCCTCCTGGACGAGCCGTCCATGGGGCTGGCCCCGCTTCTGATCAAGGAGATTTTCCAGATCCTGACGCGGCTCGACGAGAAGGAAGGTATCCCGATCCTGCTGGTGGAGCAGAATGCCAAGCTCGCGCTCTCGGTGGCGCGATACGCGTACGTGCTCGAGAACGGCCGGGTGGTGATGGACGGAGACTCCGAGAAGCTGCGGGAGAACCCGGACATCCGTGATTTCTACCTCGGGCTCACGGACTTAGGTACGCGAAAGAGCTTTAGGGCCATCAAGCACTATAAACGGCGAAAACGGTGGGTCTCCTAAACCGTCTGATGGAGGGAGGACGAATCATGAATCGCCTCGCACTGTATCTCGCAGGAATCGTAATGGCGGGGGCCGTCCTGGGCGGCTGCGCGAGCATGGAGGCGGGGATGGACATGGCCGCGGCTCCGCCCCAGGTCAAGCTGGAGCGAGTGGAAGTGGCTGCCTATTTCCCGTATGCCCCACCCCCGGCCCGGGTGCCGCTGGTGCTGGCCTTCGTGTTCAACGTAACGAACCCGGGCGGCCAAACCGTGTCCCTCGAGGAGCTTCGGTTCTCCTACGCCTTCGAGGCCAAGGGGCAGTACTTCACGTTGAACTCCCCGGCCGTCTATGATGGCCCCACCCCGCTGCGTCTGGGTCTGGCCAA
>CAYFIG010000124.1:2988-6291 GCA_964342905.1 uncultured bacterium | reverse complement strand
TTGATCTTCGAGCGGTGGCACTTCGGGGGTTGGTGGGTCCCCTCCTGATTTTCCTTGCCGGCGCAGCCCTGTTTGTGGCCGCTGGGCGGCTGCCCGTCGTCCCGGTCCCTGGCCAGCTCGGCCCGGACTTTTGGCCCCGGCTGGTGCTGGTTGGCCTCATGGGATCCTGCGTCCTTAAAGCCATCGAGGTAGTCAGGTCAGGTCAGGCAAGGGCAGCGCGGGCCGTAATGCCGCCTCTGAGCATTCCTAAGCTGGCAGCCGGGATTGCTCTGGTCCTCGGCTACCCCGCCCTGGCTCCGGTCCTCGGCTTTCCCCTGACGACCTTCCTCTTTCTCCTGGCTTTTATGCGCGCCGCCGGAACGCGTCGGCCCATCCTCCTTTTCGTGATTGCCACGCTCGGAACCGTTGGCCTCCTCTACCTGTTTGTCAAAGTCGTCTACCTCCCCCTCCCAAAGGGAGCCGGTGTCATGGAGGATGCCACTATCTTCCTCTACCGGCTGCTCCGGATTTTCTGAGAGTCCGGTATGTGGGAGACCTTCTCCAATCTTGGGGTTGGCCTCGCGGCGTCGCTTCAGCCCCTGAACTTCCTCATGATCCTGGCAGGCCTGGCCATCGGAATCGTGGCCGGGGCCCTGCCTGGAATCACGATGCTGAATGCCATCGTGCTGGTTCTCCCGTTCACCTACCTCATGGAGATTGTCCCGTCGCTCCTCCTCATGACGGCCATCTACATCGGAGGGGTCTTCGGAGGGTCTATCACGGGGATCCTCTTCAATATCCCCGGGGATCCCATGAACGTGCCGACCACCTGGGAGGGCTACCAGCTCAACAGAAAAGGGCAGGTGCGCCTGGCCCTGGGGATGGCCATCATGTCCTCGGCCATCGGCGGATTCCTCTCGGCGTTGGTCATGACCTTCGCCTCGCCGCCCTTCGCCAAGGTGGCGCTGAGCTTTTCCACCGTGGAGTACTTCGCCGTGGTGCTCCTTGGCCTGGCCAGCGTAGTCGTGATCGGCCAGGTCTCGATCGCGGGCGCGCTCATCTCTCTCTTCATCGGCATGTTCCTGGGAACCGTTGGCACCGAGGCCCAGTATGGCATCACGCGCTTCGACTTCGGGATCAAGTTCCTGGAGACCGGGGTCGACTTCGTGACAGTCCTGATCGGCCTCTTCGCGATCGGGGAGGTCCTGGATCAGCTGTCGACGCCAAAGCGTGAGGCAGGGCAGGAGGCGATGCCCCGTTCTTCAGCAAGGGCACGGCTTCCCTCTCCCCGCGAGCTCTGGCCCCTCCGTGGCTCGATCCTTCGAGGCCTCGGGACCGGAATCGTGATCGGCGCCATCCCGGGGACAGGCGCCACCGTCGCCTCCTTCGTGTCGTACGGCCTCGAGAAACAGGTCTCCAAGCACCCCGAACGCTTCGGGACCGGGGTCCTCGAAGGGTTGGCGGCTTCGGAGACCTCTGTGAACGCCTCCACCGGGGGCGCGATGATCCCCCTCCTGACCCTGGGGATTCCCGGGAGCGGGGCCACTGCGGTGATGATGGGGGCCTTCCTCCTCCACGGGGTCCAGCCCGGTCCCCTCCTTTTCACCAATAACACCCACGAGGTCTACACGATCTTCGTGGGAATGCTTCTGGCCAATCTGATCATGATCGTCATGGGGCTCCTGGCGGCCCGCTCCTTCGCTCAGCTCATGAAGGTTCCTGAGCCGATCCTGGCCGCGTTCATCATCGCCTTCTGCTTCCTCGGTGCGTATGCCCTCCGAAACGACATGGCAGACGTCTGGGTGGCCATGCTCTTCGGGGTCCTCGGCTACTTCATGCGACGCTACGACCTGCCAATCCCGCCCCTGATTCTGGGGATCATCCTGGGGCCGCTGGCTGAGCAGTACTTCCTGACCTCCATGGTGAGCCATGCTAACGACCTTACGGTCTTTTTCACTCGACCGGTCAGCGCCATCCTGATCGTGACCTCCGCCGGCCTGCTCCTCTGGCCGTTGGCGAGGAGGTGGCTGTGGAAACGGGGTTCCCTCGACGCCTCCGGGCGCAGCCGGGAAGGAGCTGAGAAAGCGCGATGAAGATCACGGCGATCGACGTCGGGGTCGTGGCTGTTCCCCTCAAGACGACCTATGCCACCGCGCACGGGTCTCTCAGCGTGCAGCGGAGCGTGATGGCGCGGGTTCGAACCGACGACGGACTCGTGGGGTGGGGAAATGTTGACCCGACTCCCGGGTACTCAGAGATGAACGTGGAGGATGTCGTCTCCACCGCCAGGGAGATCCTCGGACCCGCACTCCTGGGGTCGGACCCACTCAACATCACGGCGGCGTTCTCCCGGATGGACACGCAATGCCCGGCGAGTCACGAAGCGAAGGCGCTCTTGGAGATGGCGCTGCTCGACCTGAAGGGGAAGGCCCTGGGCGTGCCGGTCTGGTCTCTCCTGGGCGGAAAACTCCGTGACGAGGTGATCTTGAACGCCTGGATCGGCGCCGTGTCGCCCGAGCGGGCGGCGGCTGAGGCTCTGGACTGGTGTCGGCGGGGATTCCGGTCGGCCAAGATCAAGGTGGGAGGAACGTTCAGGGAAGACGTGGACCGCGTGGCCGCGGTCCGAGAGGCCGTGGGCGGGAAGATGAGCCTGCGGGTGGACGCCAACGAAGGGCTGGACGTGGAGAACGCGATCCGCTTGGCCCGGGCGCTCGCTCCGTACGAGATTCGCCTCTTCGAGCAGCCCGTGGCCAGGGCCGATCTCCATGGGCTGGCCCGGATCCGGCGGGAGAGTCCGGTCCCGATCATGGCGGATGAGAGCGTTCGGGATGCCCGGAGCCTGATGGAGATCATTCGCCTCGAGGCAGCGGATCTGATCAAAGTGAAAGTCATGAAGCAGGGAGGGATCTTCCGGACACTCCAGCTGGTCTCCCTCGCTGAGGCGGCCGGGTTAGGGGTGATCCTGGGCCACGGCTTCGGGCTCTGGGTGAGCACGCTCGCCGAGATCCACCTCGCCGCCTCGAGCCTCAGCATCCTGGACGGCTGCGAGGCCGTCGGGCCGCTGAAGATGGCGGGCGAGGTGGTCAAGAACCCTCCGGACATGGGGGGCGGGAGCGTTCAGGTACCCGATGCCCCGGGACTCGGCGTCGAGCCCGACGAAGGCCTGCTTGCCCAGTATGGATGGGTTGCCGCCGTGAAAGAGTAGAGACGTGGATCTTGAGCTCAAAGGAAAAGTTGCTCTCGTGACTGGTGGCAGCCGCGGTATCGGCGGGGCCACGGCGCTCGGGCTCGCCGCCGAAGGCGCCCGGGTCGCGATCGTGGCTC